>DASYQW010000322.1 GCA_036005065.1 Candidatus Methylomirabilota bacterium
TATCCCGCTCAGGCAGCGGTCTCGACCGCGGGCTCGGGGGTCGGTCTCCCACTCGGCGCGGCGCCCCCCGCGCTCAGCCCTGACCGGGCCAGGACGCTTACGGGCGGCGTCCAGCGGACCTCTGCCATCTCGAGGCAAGCCTTGGCGCAAGGAACCCGGGTGGGATCGGGAAACGCGCTGCAGGAGGCCACCCCCGAGGGTCGGGTCGCACCCGCCGGGACGGCGAACTCCACGCTAACCTTCCGCTCCTTGATCGGGCAGCGGAAGGTCTTCCAGACACGCCGGGGGCCGTCGGCCAGGAACAGGCCCACCGCGCACAGGGTGACTACGGTCACCGCGATGATCAAGGGCGGCCCGAACACCAGGAGCACGACGGACGTCGCCAGGTAATCCAGGGTCATGGCTCACCACCTCCGATCAGGGGAGGTGCACCGGCTGTGCCAACTCTGATCGGGAAGCATGGCCCTGAAAGCGAGGTCGCCGCTCGTGGCCCTCCGCAATGAGCGCCGAGGGATTCGGCGTCGGCCTCGCCGGCTGCGGCTGTGGAATGCTTGCCTCGTGTGGGGCGCGGATGCCGCAGGCCAGCTCGCCCTTCCGCCTCGTGCGGAACGGCGATCCGCCGGGTCGCCCCGCGGAATGTCCTGAACTTCCTGCCGAAAGGGTCCTTGACGGCCTCGGGCGTCGACGAACCCGTTCGTGGCACAGGCGTTGCTCCTGCGTGGCCAGGCAGTTGCGCTTCGATCGCGACGGGCCGGCTGAGTCTCGCGGAATGGTCGCACGCTCAGCCGCCCGTGCAGAGCGAGAGGGCAACACGGCGCGCCTGTCGGGCGCGCAGGAGTGAGCCATGCGTCGCAAGAGGATTCTGGTTCCGCTCGACGGATCGCCGGGGAGCGAAGTGGCGTTGTTCCATGCCGCCGAGCTGGCGCGGGCCGAACGGGCCACGCTCCACCTCCTCCACGTCACGGCGCCGGTCCGGGCCACGGTGGCCCCGGATGGCCGAGTGCTGGCGTACGCCGACCAAGTCGCGGCGCGGGTCGCGCAGGACGTCCGCGCCTACCTCACCGAGGCGGCGGCGGCGGTGTCCGACGTCGATGTCGAGCTCGCGGTCCGCTTCGGCGACCCGGCCGACGAGATCCTGTGGGAGGCCAAGAGCGGCAGGATCGACCTCATCGCGATGGCGACGCACCGGCGCACGGGGCTCCGACGCCTCGTCATGGGGAGTGTGGCCGAGCGGGTGGTCCGGGCCGCCCCCGTTCCGGTTCTCCTGATGGAGCACGGTGAGGAGCTGGTCGGTGCGAAGTCCGAGCGGGCGGAGGCGGACGCCGGCCGGGCACCGGCCGGCGTCCGGGGGCGCGTGGTGCGCCGCCGCTTCTGGTGCGCCTCGCGCCGCCGTGACGTGGAAGTGGAGTTCGTCGAGCGCGGGCTCCCGGGATTCGCCGTGGCCGTCGCGGTGCGGAGCTGTAGCGCCTTCGACCCGCCGACCGCGATCGACTGTAGGCGCCAGTGCGCGGATGCGGCGTTCCGGCGGCAGTGGGAGCCGCCGCTGCCGCTGTACAGCCCGAAGGCGTGAGGGCTTCCGAACTCGAGGCGGAGGGGCGCCCCTCCGGGGAGGTACGACCGTGAATCGCGTTCTCGTCCCGCTCGACGGCTCCCGGTTGTCCGAGGCGATCCTGCCACTGGCCGAAGCGCTGGCCCGCGACTACGAGGCCGACGTGCTCCTCGTGCGCGCGCTCCGCTCCCGGGACTCGGCCGAAGTCGCGGTCCGGGCTCAGGAAGAGGCCGAGGCCTACCTGGAGGGGATAGCTCGCGGTCTCCGGCTACGGGGGCTGGCTGGCGTCGCGTGGAAGGTCTGGTACGACGCGCCGGATCGGGCGATCGTCGACGCCGCGCGCTTCAACGGGGTCGACCTGATCGCCATGAGCACGCACGGCCGAGGCGGGCTGACCCGGCTCCTGTTCGGGAGCGTCGCCGAGAGCCTGGTCCGGAAGGCGCCGGTGCCTGTCCTGCTCGTGCGGGGCGAGTTCGCGCCGCCGCCCGGCACAATCGGGCGAATCCTGGTGCCTCTGGACGGGTCGGAGCTGTCCGAAGGGATCCTGCCCGTCGTGGAGCGGCTGGCCGGGCCCTTCGACTGGACCATCGACCTGCTCCACGCCGTCGAGCCGCTTCCTGGCTACGCCACCGTGGAGATCTCGTCCCGACACGCGGGGGAGATCCTTCGGCTCGCGACCAGGGATGCCGAGACCCGTCTGGCCAAGGTGGCGGTGCCGCTCGAGGACAAAGGGCTCCGGGCTCAGTGGGCGGTCCGCGAAGGACCGGCGGTCGACGTCATCCTCCGCTACGCCCGCGATGCCGGGGCAAGCCTGATCGCCATGAGCACCCACGGTCGGAGCGGCCTCGGCCGCTTCTTCCTCGGGAGCGTGGCCGAGCGAGTCTTGCGGGAGGCGTCGGTCCCCGTCCTCATCTGGAAGGCTCCCGCCGAGGGTCGAACGCCGCGCCCACCCAGCGCGGCAGGAGGGTGAGATCATGGCGACCGAGAACCTCAGCGTCACGGACAACCGGACCGGGAAGCGCTACGAGATCCCGATCGCGCAGGGGGCGATCCGGGCCACGGACTTCCGTCAGATCAAGACCGGTCCGGACGACTTCGGGCTGGTCGCCTACGACCCAGCGTTCATGAACACGGCCTCCTGCCGGAGCGCCATCACGTTCATCGACGGCGAGCGCGGGATTCTCCGATACCGCGGCTACCCCATCGAGCAGATCGCCGAGCAGTCCACCTATCTCGAGACGGCGTACCTCCTCATCCACGGCGAACTGCCCGGGGGCGCGAAGCTCGACGCCTGGCGCTGGGAGATCACGCACCACACGTGGATCCACGAGAACCTCAAGAAGTTCCTGGACGGCTTCCACCATGATGCCCACCCGATGGGGATGCTGGTCTCCGCCGTGGCCGCCCTCTCGACGTTCTACCCCGAGGCCAAGAACATGACCGACGCGGACAACCGGCGGCTCCAGGTGACCCGGCTCATCGCCAAGATGCCGACGCTGGCCGCCTTCAGCTACCGGCACAGCCTGGGGATGCCATACGCCTACCCGGACAACGAGCTCTCGTACACCGGCAACTTCCTGAACATGCTGTTCAAGACCACGGAGGTGCAGTACCGCCCGAACCCGGTGCTGGAGCGGGCCCTGGACGTGCTGTTCATCCTCCACGCCGACCACGAGCAGAACTGCTCGACGAACGCCGTGCGGAGCGTCGCCTCGTCCCGGGTGGACCCCTACTGCGCGCTGGCGGCCGGCGTGGCCGCCCTCTACGGGCCGCTCCACGGCGGCGCCAACGAGGCCGTGCTGCGGATGCTCGGGGAGATCGGCTCGGTCGAGCACGTCCCGGCGTTCATCCGGCGGGTGAAGGCGGGCGAGGGGCGGCTCATGGGGTTCGGGCACCGCGTCTACAAGAGCTACGACCCTCGGGCCACCATCATCAAGCAGCTCGCGGACGAGGTCTTCGCGGTGACGAAGCCGAACCCGCTCCTGCCCATCGCGCTCGAGCTCGAGCGGATCGCGCTGGACGACTCGTACTTCGTCACGCGGAAGCTCTACCCGAACGTGGACTTCTACTCGGGCTTGATCTATCAGGCCATGGGCTTCCCGGTCGAGATATTCCCGGTCCTGTTCGCCATCCCCCGCACCAGCGGGTGGCTCGCCCAGTGGCTGGAGATGCTCGGCGACCCGGAGCAGAAGATCGCCCGCCCGCGCCAGCTCTACGTGGGAGCCGGCCGGCGGGACTTCGCCCCGCTGGAAAAGCGGGAGCCGGACGAAGGCGAGCTGGACTCCCCTTGACGCGGGTGGTGGCGTGGGACACTCGGCTGCGGGCGGGTCATACGTCTTCGACCGGACGCCGCTGCGCGTGTACTGGGAGCTCACGCGGGCGTGTGACCTCGCCTGCCGCCACTGCCGGGCCGAGGCGAATCCCTGCCGCGACCTCCGCGAGTTGAGTCTCTCGGAGGGGCGGCGGCTCCTCGAGGCCCTCCAGGAGTCCGGCAGCCCCGGGCCCCGGCTGGTCCTCACCGGCGGGGATCCGCTCAAGCGCCCCGACTTCTGGGAGCTCCTCGAGCACGGCGCGGCTCTCGGCCTCGACCTCGCCGTGGCCCCCAGCGGCACGCGGGCCCTCACACCAGAGGTGGTCCGCCGGCTCCCGCGCGCCGGCGCCCACGCCCTCTCCCTCAGCCTCGACGGCTCCGACCCGGCCCGTCACGACGGGTTCCGCGGCGTCCCCGGCTGCTTCGCGCGGACGGTGGCGGCGGCCCGCGCCGCCGTCGACGCAGGCCTCGTCGTGCAGGTGAACAGCCTCGTCAGCGCCGAGACCCTGGGCGACCTCCCGCGGATCTTCGGGCTCGTGGGTCGCCTGGGGGCCGCGCGCTGGAGCCTGTTCTTCCTGATTCAGGTCGGGCGCGGGCGGGTGCTCCGACAGCTCACGTCCGCGGCGTGCGAGCGGCTGCTCGCGTGGCTCTGGCGGCAGTCGCGCCGGAGCCCCTTCGTCATCACGACGACGGAGGCCCCCCACTACCGGCGCGTCGCGCTCCAGCGAATGCGGGCCGGGGCCGCTGGGCGCGAGGAGATCCGGCGCGCGCCCATCCGTCGCGGCTTCGGGATCCGGGACGGCAACGGCATCCTGTTCGTCTCCCACACCGGAGACATCCACCCGTCGGGATTCCTCCCCCTGGCGGCGGGGAACGTGCGCGTCACGCACCCCGTCGAGCTCTACCGCGAGGCGCCGCTGTTCCGGCGGCTGCGCGAGCCGGGGCGCTTCGGCGGCCGCTGCGGGCGGTGCGAGTTCCGTGAGGTCTGCGGCGGCTCGCGGGCCCGGGCCTACGCGGCCTCGGGCGATCCCTTCGGGGAGGACCCGCTCTGCGCCTACGAGCCGGAGCGGCGGCGGGCCGCGGTCGCAGGGGTGGCGGGATGACGTCCCCGGGCGGTCGGCAGGCGGACGCCCTGGAGCTCGACACCCTCCTCGGCAACACGGCTGACGGCGTGTGCGCCGTGAACGGCGGCGGCCGGGTCGTGCTGTGGAACAGGGCGGCGGAGAAGATGCTCGGCTACACGGCCCGTGAGGTGCTGGGCCGGCCCTGCTGCGAGGTCTTCGTCGGCCTGGACGGCGCGGGCAACCGACTCTGCTACCAGGGGTGCCACGTGATGGCGCTGGTGACACGCGGGGAGCCCATTCAGCACTTCGACATGGCGACCCGGACCAAGGCCGGGAAGCCGGTCTGGCTCGATATCAGCATCCTGGTCGTCCAGGGCGCCCGCCGCGAGCTTGCCACCACCGTCCACCTCTTCCGCGACGTCACCGCCGTCCACGAGATCGAAGCCCTCGTCCGCGAGCGGCTGGCGCAGGCGGCACCGCCCTCGGCGGACAGCGCCGCGGCGACGCAGCTCACCCGGCGGGAGCTCGAGATCCTGCGCCTGATGACGGGCGGCGCCAACACCAGGGCCATGGCGGAGCGGCTCCACGTGAGCCCCGCCACCGTGCGGAACCACGTCCAGAACATCCTGGGGAAGCTGGGGGTCCACAGCCGGCTCGAGGCGGCCGCGTACGCCATGCGCCACGGCCTGCTCGGCCCCGAGGGCTCACCCGGCGGATCACGGGGACGCTAGGCCGGCGACGACGGGCGCCTCGGGTGCGGCAGAGACGGACCAGCCGGAGCGCCGCCGATGCATGGCGTTCGGGCATGACCCGGCGCGGCGCCGGGCTGAGCGCTCCCGCGGGGCTCGGGGGGAGGGGAGTCAGATGGCCGACGAGATATTGCCCTGGTTCACCGCGCTTCTCCTCGCGCTGGCGGTGGGACTCATCCTGGTCATCGCCACCGTGTTCCTGCCGCGGACGATGCGGGTCTGGACGACGACGCGTCGCTTCTACTGCCCGTGGCGCGGTCGGAACGTGGTCGTACGCTACCTGACCGTCGATGGGCGGGAGGCGATGTGCGTGATGTCGTGCACCGCGTTCGCCGACCCGAGCGTCCCCACCTGCGGGATGCCCTGCCTCGATCGGGTCGGGGCTCGTCAACACATCGTCAAGCCGCCGCTCACGCTGAGCGTCTGACCGGTGATGAAGTCCGCCTCGGGGGCAGCCAGGAAGACGACGGCCGCGGCGATCTCCTCGGATGTCGCCACCCGCCCGAGCGGGATGACTCGGGTGACGGCGCTGAGAATCTTCTCCGCCTGCGGTGAGTGCTCGCGGAGGGACTGAAGCAGCGGCGTCTCCGTGAGTCCTGGGCAGACCACGTTCACGGTGATCCGGTAGCGCGCCATCTCTTGGGCCAGCGCCTTGGAGAAGGCGATCACGGCGCCTTTCGTCCCGGAGTAGACCGCCTCGCCGCTCGATCCGACGCGCCCCGCGTCGGAGGCGATGTTGATGACCTTTCCGGCGCCGCGGGCCACCATGTGCGGGAGCACGGCCTTCGCGGTGTAGAGGACCGCCTTGAAGTTGATCGCGATCAGGCGGTCCCACAGCTCTGCCTCCGAGTCGAGGAAGAGCGCCAGGCGGTCCCAGCCGGCGTTGTTCACGAGGATGTCGAGCTGGCCGAACTGGGCCAAGGCTTCGAAGACGGCGCCCTCGACCTCGGTCCGCCGGGTGAGATTTACCGGGAAGGCGAGGGCCTTGATCCCCAGGGCCTCGACCTCGGCGGCGACGTCCCGCGCCTCATCGGCGAGGATGTCGGCGATCGCCACCTGACACCCCTCGCGGGCCAGCGCCAGGGCGATGGCCCGGCCGATCCCTCGGCCGGCGCCGGTCACGAACGCGGTCTTCCCCGCGAGCCTCATGGCGATGTCTCCTCCTCCCTCATCGGGATGGTGAGGATGTTTGAGCGGCGACCGCGCGAGCGTGATGCGGGCCACCTCGCCGTCGAGCTCGGAACGGATCAGTCGGCCGCCGCTCATCGGCCGCCGCGCTTCCGCATCCGGACTCGGTCAGATCGAGCCGCCTTACCCGACGACGGCGCGGGACGCCGGCGGCGCCGGCACGTCGGCCCCCTTCACGCACGCCTGCGCGCACCCCCGGCGCCCGGGCCAGAGCGAGCAGGTGCTCACGCGCGCGACGGGGTGCCGGAAGAGCGCGGTCCACGCCGCGTGGCGGGCGTCGACACCCACTTCCGCGTCGGCCCCGGTCTCGGGGCAACGGAGCCGTCGCGGCCTCCGGAAATGCGCGAATTCATCGGCCGCGACCGGCAGCAGGACGTAGACGACCGCGATCAGGATGATGGCGGTAAGGACGAGCGGGACGTTCATGGCCTGCTCCTTTCACGAGCCAGGGGCTCGGCGTGCGGCTGGGCGCCCTCCCGCATCAGCTCGGTGATCCGCTCGCGCGGGTAGCGGCGCTGGCCGCCGAGCGTCAGGACGAAGGGGAGCTTCCCCGCCCGGGTCCAGCGCGCGATCGTCGCCGGGGAAACCTCCAAGAGCCGGGCGACGTCCGACCGGGTCAGGTATCGGCGGGTCGTCGTCTCGCTTGCGCCGGTCGTCGTCATTTGCACGCATTGCGCGCCATCGGGCTGAGAAAGTCCATGGGGCAACCGCCTCAATTTCGTGAGCAGACGAGCTCAGTGAGTCGCGCATGAGCCGTCAGGCCGCGCCCAGAGCCCTGGCCGCCGCCCCGTCGCTCGCGTACCCGGTGCCGATGTCGTCGGCCGCGATGACCCCCGAGATGACGACTGCCTCGATGCCGGGCCCGGGAAACGTCCGCCAGGTAGAGTCCCTCGCGAGCGGCGTCTAGCTGACGCCCGGCCGGGCCCGGACGGCAATCCGCCGTTCGCCTCACTTTCCCGGTGCGGTCGCCTCAGCCTGGAGCGCGCCCGACCGGCGGGCGAGGGTGGCCTGAGTCGGCTGCCTCATGAAAATGAGGCAGGCGGTGGATTCAAACGGCCGACCGAGCGCTCTATCGTAGGGGCGCTCGAACGCATGATCGGTGGGGTGTTCAGGATGACGATCGAAGCGCGGTACGAGGACATCCTCACGGCGGCCTGCGACGTGATCGCGCGGCGTGGGTTCCCTCAGGCGTCGACGCGGGAGATCGCACGAACGGCCGGGCTCTCGCCGGCCGGGCTCTACCACTACGTCGGCGGCAAAGAAGAGATCCTCTTCCTCGTCCTCGACCGGTCGCTCGACCGCCTCTTGGCCCAGCTGGAGGCGGCCCTGGCCCGGGCCCGGGCGCCGGAGACGAAGATCCTGGCGCTCGTCCAGACCCATCTCGACTTCGGCCTTCACCAGCCGGCGGCGCTCAAGATCATCAACCGAGACTACGAGCTCCTTTCCGAGCCACGGCGCTCCGAGATCACGGCGAAGCGCCAGGCGTACCTCGGGCGAGGCCTCCAGGTCCTCCGCCACCTGGACCCGCACGGCCGCTCGGGCGACGAGCTACTGTCGGCCACCAACCTCCTCCTCGGCATGCTGAACGGAATCGCGACCCGACCGTTCCTGCGTCCCGGCAGGGACGTGCGCGCCCTGGCCGCCGAGGTCGCGGCGCTCTTCCTGTACGGATTCCTGGAGCGCTCGGCGGATCGTGGCGGCGCTCCGGCGGCATTCCCGGGAGGCAAGCATGACGCTTGAGCAGATCCTCGACCGCTGCCGCGAGCTCGGGGCCGAGCCCCCGGGGGCGGTGGCGCGGCGGTGGAAGGCGGAGCACCCGGGCAGCCGGGCCATCGCGGCCTACCCCGTCTGGGCGCCCGCCGAGGTGATCCATGCGGCGGGGATGCTGCCGCTGGCGCTCCTGGGGGGCGGTACCTCCGTCGAGCTGACGCACGCCGACGCGCGCTTCCAGTCCTTCGTCTGCTCCATCGCGAAGTCGAGCCTCGAGCTGGGCTTCCAGGGCCTGCTCCAGGGTGTCGACGGCTTCGTCTTCTCGAATATCTGCGACGTCGCGCGCAACCTGGCCAGCATCTACCGGCGCAACTTCCCGGACGTCTTCGTGGAGTATCTGCACCTGCCCCAGAACTCCACCTCCCCGGCCGTCGCCGCCTACACGGCCGACGAGCTGCGGCGCCTGGCCGCCGCGCTCGAGCGCGCATTCGACGTGGTGGTGACGCCGACCGCGCTGACGAAGAGCCTCGAGACCTACGACGAGCTCCGGGCCCGCCTGCGCGCGCTCTACACCTTCCGCATCGAGGAGCCGCAGAAGCTCTCGACGACCGAGCTGTACGTCGTGCTGCGGGCCGCGACGCTCGTCCCGCCCGAGGAGAGCATCGCCTGGCTGGACACCCTGTTCGCGGAGCTCGTCGGCCGGCCGGGCCGGCCGCGGGACCGGCTGCGGGTGGTGGTCGAGGGGGCCTTCTGCGAGCAGCCGCCGCTCGGCCTCCTGGAGATGCTGGAGGAGGCCGGCTGCTACGTGGTCGAGGACGACCTCCTGCTGGGCTGGCGCTGGTTCACCGGCGCCGTCGCCGGGCCCGGTGATCCCTTCGAGCGGCTCGGCGCCGCCTATGTCGACCGCTCGGTGCCCTCCTCCACCCGGCACGAGGGACGCGTCCATCGTGCCGCCGGCCTCATCGAGAAGGTGCGGCGGGCGCGGGCCGACGCGGTCGTCTTCATGCCGGCCAAGTTCTGCGAGCCAGCCCTGTTCGACTACGTGCTGATGAAGCAGGGGCTGGAGCGGGCGGGCATCCCCCACCTGCTCGTGGAGTTCGAAGAGAAGATGTGGACCTTCGAGCGCACTCGCAACGAGATCGAGACGTTCGTCGAGTCGATGCTGTTCGCCTGAGGAGGCTCGACCATGACGGCGCCAGTCACCGAGCGGCGGTACCAGGGGCGGGTCCACGAGCGCTCCCGACAGCTCATGTCGGCCTGGATGGCCGAGCTGGGCCGCGCCGAGACGGAGCGCCGGCCGACCGGCGCCCTGATGATCTCGGGGAACTGCGTGGAGCTTCTGCGAGCTTGCCACGTCCTCCCGATGTTCCCGGAGGTGACGGCGCTCCAGAACGCGATCCGGCACAAGTCGCTCCCGCTCATCCTCAAGGCCGAGCAGGCGGGCTACTCGAGCGACAACTGCGCCTACGTGAAGGCCGACATCGGCCTCTTCCTGGACGGCGGGATGGGACCGGGCAAGCCGATCCCGTTCCCGACCATCACCGTGTGCAACTACGTGGGCTGCAACGTCTACGTCAAGTGGTTCGAGCATCTCGCCGACCTCAGCGGCTCGAAGCTCTTCATGCTCGATGTTCCCTTCGCCCGGACCGCCGAGCCGACCGCCGCCGACATCCGTTACGTGGTGAGTCAGCTCGAGGAGCTCATCGCGCTCTGTGAGGAGGTGAGCGGCCGGCGGTTCGACATCGACGAGCTGCGGGAGATCCTCGGTGAGGCCGCCCGGGCCGAGGAGGGCTACGCCCGCTGCAAGGAGCTCTGCAAGGCGCGCCCGGCGCCGTTCGACGCCTACTTCGACGCCATCAACATGATGGGCCCCATCAACGTGCTCCGGGGCACCCGGGAGGCGGCCGAGTTCTTCGACGAGGCGGTCGCCGAGTTCGAGGGGCTGGTCGCCCAGGGGCTCTCGCCCCTGACCGAGGAACGGTTCCGGACCGTCGTCGAGGGCCCGCCGCCCTACCCCTACTACAAGAACTTCCGGAACCTCTTCACCCGGTGGGGCGCGGTGGCGGTTGCCTCCACCTACTCCACGGTGGGCGGGATCTGGGAGTGGGGCTTCCGCCACGACCCGCGCCGCCCGCTCGAGTCCATCGCCGAGCAAATGCTCCGGGAGAACCTGACCAACCGGACGATCGTGGCTCGGTACGGGCAGATCAAGCGCTACGTCGAGGAATGGGACGCCGACGCCCTCGTCATCCACTCGATCAAGTCGTGCCGGCTCTTCTCCGCGGGGCAGGGCGACATGCGGGAGTACTTCACGCGCGAGCTCGGGGTTCCCACGCTCCTGGTCGAGTCGGATCTGGAGGATCCCCGCTACTACGCGGAGGCCCAGCTCCGGAACCGCATCGACGCCTTCTTCGAGGCGCTCGAGCACAAGAAGCTCGTGGCGGGCGCGCGGTGACGGCGATGCGCGTGGAACGGATCCCCGTCTACTGCGACCCGCGTGTCGCCGGTCCCGACCTGCTCGAGGTCACGCTCGCCCGTCTGGCTCCCCGAAGGAGGCCGACATGATCTTCGGCGCCGGGGTCGACGTGGGATCCACCCAGACCAAGGCGGTGATCGTCGACGAGTCACGGGCGATCGTCGCGCGGTCGCTGATCACCACGGGCGCGAACGTCACGCGGGCGGCGGAGAATGCGTTCCTGCGCGCCTGCGAGAGCGCCGGGCTCCCTCGGGAGGCCGTCGGCTATGTCGTGGGCACGGGCTACGGCCGCTACAAGGTCACGTTCGGGGAGGCCCAGATCACCGAGATCACCTGCCACGCGCGGGGGGCCCAGACCCTGTTTCCCCGCACGCGGACGGTCATCGACATGGGGGGACAGGATACCAAGGCGATCAAGACCGGGCCCGATGGATCCGTCCTCGATTTCGCGATGAACGACAAGTGCGCGGCCGGGACCGGGCGCTTCCTGTCGGCGGCGGCCGACGTCACCGGGGTCAGCCTCGACGAGATCGGTCCCCTGGCGCTCCAGGCCAAGGTCCCCGTGCGCCTGACCTCGGTCTGCACGGTGTTCGTCGAGTCCGACATCATGTCGTACCTCGCCCAGCGAAAGACGGTGGAGGACATCCTCGGCGGCGTCCACAAGGCCATCGCCACTCGCACGATGTCGCTCGTCCGTCGGGTGGGCGTCGAGGACGAGGTGACCTTCACCGGAGGCGTCTCGCGCAACATCGGCATGGTGCGGGCGCTGGAAGCCGTGCTGGGCCGGCCCCTCAACGTGAGCGACGAGGGGCATTACATGGGCGCCCTCGGCGCGGCCCTCTTCGCCCTCGAGCGCGCCCAGGCGGCGGCCGCGGGCGACCGAGCCCCCGCGGTCGCGGGCAGGAGCTGAGCCATGCTGGTGGCCGGGGTCGACCTCGGGTCGGGAACGACGAAGTGCGTCCTCGTCGACGAGCAGGGGGCGGTGCGGGGGCGCGGCTCGATCCGCACCAAGGTCGACTTCGCGAAGGTCGCCCGCGAGACGCTGGAGGCCGCCCGGCTCGACGCGGGTCCGACGGGCGGGGACGTCGGCTACGTGGCGACGACGGGGCTCGGGCGGTACGCCATCCCGTTCCGCGACATCCAGATCACGGACCTCACCTGCGGCGCCCGCGGCGCCGCCGCGCTGTGCCCCGAGAGCCGCTACGTCCTCGACATCGGCGCCCAGTGCTCGCGCGCGATCAAGCTGCGGGACGGCGGCAAGGTGAAAGAGTTCCACATGAACGAGAAGTGCGCGGCCGGCTCGGGCGGTTTCCTCGAGCGGGCGGCCAAGTACCTCGAGGTCACGATCACCGACATCGGGCCGCTCTCCCTGCGCGCCGCCAAGTCCCGGCCGATCTCGAGCGTCTGCGCCGTGCTGGCGGAGTCCGAGATCATCAACCACGTCTCGGATGGCGCGACGGTGGAGAGCATCCTCCGGGGGATCCACGACTCGCTGGCGGATCGGGCCCTGTCGCTGCTCAAGCGGGTCGGGCTCGACGGGGCGGTGGCCTTCATCGGCGGCGTCGCCCAGCAGGAGGGCATGGTCGTCGCCCTGCGGGAGAAGCTCAGGGTGCCCGTCCACGTGCCGGAGTCACCTCAGTTCACGACGGCGCTCGGGGCCGCGCTCCTCGGCCTTCAGCGGTATCGCAAGCTCGCGACGATCGCGACGGGAGGACGACCATGATCGGCGTCGTCGACTACTGGTGCAACCTCTTCACGCCGGAGGGAATCCGGGCGTGCTTCGAGGATCAGGAGGAGCTGCGCGAGGTATTCCGGTGGTGGCGGATGGAGGACCGTCTCAAGGGCCACTCCCCCAAGGAGTTTCTGGGCCTCATGGACGAGGCCGGCGTGGAGACGGTCCTCGTCCCCGCCGCCAAGATGCGCTCGTTCCGGACGCAGCGCCTCATCTGGGACGTCGCGGTCCGAGACGTGGCGGAGCTCTGCGAGGCCGCGCCGGACCGGATCGCCGGCCTCTACGGGATCGACCCCTGGAGCCGGATGGGCGGCGTCCGCGAGCTGGAGGAGGCCGTGCGGCGCCAGAGGTTCGTCGGCGCCCACCTCCACCCCTACGGCTTCGGCCTTCCCCTGAACGCCGCCGCCTACTACCCGTTCTATGCCAAGTGTGTCGAGCTCGACGTGCCGCTCGTCGTCCAGGTGGGCCACTCGGCCGAATCCATGCCGAGCGCCCTCGGGCGGCCGCTTCTCCTCGACGACGTGGCGCTCTACTTCCCCGAGCTCCGGATCGTGGCCGCCCACACCGGCTGGCCCTGGGTCGAGGAGCTGGTGGCCCTGGCCTGGAAGCACCCCAACGTCTACATCGGCACCTCGGCCCACGCGCCGAGGTATTGGGACCCGGCCCTGGTCCGCTTCCTCAGCTCGCGAGGGGTGGGCAAGGTCCTCTTCGGCACCGACTATCCCGTCCTCCGACACGCCGACGCGCTGACCCAGATCGACGCGTTGTCGCTGAAGGAGGACGCTCGGGCGTGGCTCCTGCGGGAGACGGCCCGCAAGGTCTTCCGGCTCTGAACCGAGAGGAGGTCCCCATGTGTTCCTGCCGCGCCGCCACCAGGCGAGGTGTCGCCAGCCACGTCGGCCCGGCGACCGCGGAGCTCCGTCACGAGCACGAGGCCATCCTGCGCGCCCTCGCGATCCTCGAGCGGGCGGGCGAGCGGCTGGCCGCCGGGCAGCCGCTGAGCGAGCCGGCACTGGCCGAGCTCGTGGAGCTGATCCGGACGTTCGCCGACCGGTGCCACCACGGAAAGGAGGAGGACCAGCTCTTCCCGGCGCTGCGGGCGAAGGGGGTGGGGGAACCGCTCGCCGTCTTCCTCGAGGACCACGTGGAAGGGCGCGGCTACCTCGGGACCCTTTCGAGCCCGGCCCCGGCGGCCGAGCGGGCCGCGGCCGCCCGGCGGTACGTGGGACTCCTGCGCGACCACATCCAGCGGGAGAACGAGGTGCTCTTCCCGATGGCCGACGACGTGCTGACCGCCGACGAGCACGCCGACCTGGCGAAGCGCTACGAAGAGGTAGAGCGGCGCGTGGTGGGACCTGGCGTGCACGAGAAGCTCCTGGCGGCGCTCGACCGGCTCGAGGACGCCATCCCGTCGGGTCCGGAGCCGATGCGGTGAGCGTCAAGGTCGCCCGGGTCGACCGCGTCTCGATCGCGGTGCGGGACCTCGGGGCCGCTCGGGCGTTTTTCGAGCGGCTCTTCGGCGCGGAGTTCGGCGAGATCCAGGACGTGGCCGCCGACGGCTACCGCTATGTCCCGTTCACGCTGGCCGGCTTCACCCTTGAGCTCTTGGAGCCGTATCGCCCCGGCAACGTGATTGCGCGCTTCCTCGACAAGCGTGGCGAGGGGCTCTACCAGCTCTCGCTCATGGTCGAGGATCTCGACGAAGCCGTGACGGCGCTCGAGGCGGCCGGCCTCCGGGTCCTGGGCCCGCGCAGTTATCCCGAGGACGTGGTCCTGGAGGGCTGCCGCTGGAGGGAGGCCTTCGTCCACCCGCGGGATGCCTTCGGCGTGCTCCTCTTCCTGGGCGAGCGGACTCCCGTCACGCCCTGACCGGCTCCCCGCGCCTCGCGAATGATCCCGGCTAGGCGTGTGTCCGAGTAATCCGACGCCGACCACCAAGCGCGTGGTGCATCGAGAGGCGCTCCGAGCGGCGGCTGTGCCGCCGCAACCGAGGGGGGGCATCGGGGGGGGTCTTCCGAGACCCCCCCGAAAAGACCTAGGCCGCCGCCCGGCTGCCCGCCAGCTCCTTCACGATCTCGCCCACGAAGCTCTTGGCGTCGCCGAAGAGCATCATGGTCTTGTCGAGGTAGAAGAGCTCGTTCTCGATGCCGGCGAAGCCCGGCGCCATGCTGCGCTTGATCACCATCACGGTGCGGGCCTTGTCCACGTCGAGGATCGGCATGCCGTAGATGGGGCTCGCCGTGTCGTGCCGGGCCGCCGGGTTCACGACGTCGTTGGCGCCGATCACGAGCACCACATCCGTCCGCGGGAAGTCGGGGTTGATCTCCTCCATCTCCACGAGCCGCTCGTAGGGGATGTCGGCCTCGGCCAGCAGCACGTTCATGTGCCCGGGCATGCGTCCGGCCACCGGGTGGATGGCGAACTTCACGTCCACGCCGCGCTTGGTGAGGGCGTCGTAGAGCTCGCGCACCTTGTGCTGGGCCTGGGCCACGGCCATGCCGTAGCCCGGCACCACGATCACCGACGAGGACGCCCCCAGGATCTCGGCCGCCTCCTCGGGGCTCGCGCTCCGCACCGACCGCTGCTCCACCCGGGCGGCCGAGACCTGCACCTGGCCGAAGCCGCCGAAGAGCACGTTGGCAAAGGACCGGTTCATGGCCCGGCACATGATGACCGACAGGATGAAGCCCGAGGAGCCGTCCAGCGCTCCGGCCACGATCAGCAGCTTGTTGTCCAGCACGAAGCCCATCATGGACGCCGACAGCCCGGCATAGGAGTTGAGCAGCGCGATCACGGTCGGCATGTCGGCGCCCCCGATGGGGATGATGAGGAGCACCCCGAAGAGCAGCGCCAGCCCCGACATGACGGGGAAGAGCGCGGTCCGGGCCGGGTCGAGGACCAGGTAGCCCGCCACCGCGACGGCGATCCCCAGCAGGGACAGGTTCACGACGTTCTGGCCCCGGTAGACCACGGGCCGGCTCGGCACGAGGTCCTGGAGCTTCCCGAAGGCCATGAGGCTTCCGGTGAAGGTGAGGTAGCCCAGGATCACCTCCAGGCTCAGCACCGCCATCGTGAAGGTGGAGAGCTCACTCGGGTGGAGGTAGTACTCGGCGGTACCGACGAGCGCGGCCGCCAACGCGCCGAAGGCGTGGCTCAGCGCGGTCCGCTGGGGGACGTGGGTCATGGGCATGAAGACGGCCAGCGGCAGCCCGACGGCCGTGCCCGCCACGAAGCCCACCAGGATCCACCGATAGGAGATGACCTCGTGGTGCACCAGCGTCCCCACGATGGCCAGGGCCATGCCGATCTCCCCCACCAGCACCCCGCGACGGGCGGTGGTGGGGTGGCTCAGCCACTTCAGCGACAGAACGAAGGCGACCGCCGCCGCCAGGTAGGTCGCCTGGATGAAGTAGGTCTCCATCGCTATTTCCCCGGCTCCCGCCGCTTGAACATCTTGAGCATGCGGTCGGTGATCACGAAGCCGCCTACCACGTTGGCCATGGAGCAGGCCACGGCCAGCGTCCCCAGGACGGTGCTCAGCTCGCTCTTGCCCGCGCCCGCGATGATGATGGAGCCCACCAGCGAGATGGCCGAGATGGCGTTGGTGAGCGACATCAGCGGCGTGTGGAGCAGGGGGCTCACGCGCCGGATCACCTCGAGCCCCACGAAGGTGGCGAGGATGAACACGAACAGCTGACTCTCGAGGTTCGCCGTCATCCGCTGCCTCCTCCTCTCGGGGCTCAGACCCCGGCCGCGGCGGGCGCGGGTTGGGGCTGGAGTCCCAGCGCCTCGCGCACGCGCGGGTGGACGACCTCGCCGCCCCGCGCGACCAGGGTCTCGCGGGTGATCTCGTCCTCCAGGTTGGGCTCGGGCAGCCCCACCTTGGTCAGGTGGAGCAGGAACGCGGTCAGGTTCCGGGCGTACAGCTGGCTCGCGTGGTAGGGGATGCTGCTGGCCAGGTTCACCGGGCCGATGATGGTCACCCCGTGCTCCACCACGGTCTCGTGCATCCGCGTCAGCTCGCAATTGCCGCCGCGCTCGGCCGCCATGTCGATGATCACGGAGCCGCGCGTCATGCCGCGTACCATGTCGGCGGTGACGAGGACTGGCGCCTTCCGGCCCGGCACCACCGCCGTGGTGATCACGACATCGCTCTCGGCGACCACGCGCGCCATGAGCTCCCGCTGCCGCCGGTAGAAGGCCTCGTCCTGGGCCCGGGCGTAGCCGCCCTTGTCCTCGGCGGCTGCCGTGTCGAGTGGCAGCTCCACGAAGCGCGCCCCGAGGCTTTGCACCTGCTCTTTCACCGCCGGGCGCACGTCGTAGGCCGAGACCACGGCGCCGAGCCGGCGGGCGGTGGCGATGGCCTGGAGCCCGGCCACGCCGGCCCCCACCACGAGCACGCGGGCCGGCGGGATCGTCCCGGCGGCGGTGGTGAGCATGGGGAACATCCGGGGCAGGTGCTCGGCGGCCAGCAGCACGGCCTTGAAACCCGCCACGGTGGCCATGGAGGAGAGCGCGTCCATGTTCTGGGCGCGCGTGATGCGCGGCATCAGCTCCGCGGCGTAGGCCGTGGCGCCGGTCGCCGCGACCTCGCGCACCGTCTCCGGAGAGCCCACCGCTCGGAGGAAGCCCACCAGCACCTGACCGCGCCGGAGCAGGGGCAAGTCCGCGCGCCCCGTCTTGTCGTTGGCGCCGTGGGCCAGGACCTGGAGCATCACGTCGGCCGAGCCGAACACCTCGGCCCGCGCAGCGGCGATGCGGCCGCCCTTCTCGACGAAGGCCTGGTCGGGGTAGAAGGCGGCCTCGCCCGCGCCCCGCTCCAGGAGGACCTCGTGGCCCGCCTTGGCCAGCCCCGGCAGGACGCCGGGTACCAGCGCCACCCGGCGCTCGCCGGGGAACGTCTCCTTGGGCACGCCGAATATCATGCGTCCACCTCCTCGGTCACGAGAACGGTCCCAGGTGGGCAACGCTAGCGCCCGGGCGTCGAGCCGTCAAGCGCGGGAGCCTCGGTGTGTAGGGAGCCTCGGCTAGGGCGATTGGCTCCCGAAGATCCGTCGAACGGCTCATGACGACCATGCTGAAAAGTAGTATTGGGACGCTGGAGGAGGAGGCGTATGCCACGAGTCGAGGCTGGCCCCCGAGGGCTCGCGCGGACCCGGGTGGCTCCGCGCGTCGGTCGCGACTTGGCCATCGTGTTGCTTGCCGAGCATTTCTTCACGGGGTGACGGGAAGTGCCCGACCCCGGAGCGGCTCTTCGTGCAGGGGGAATGCCATGATACCTGGCTGGCTGGACGAGCTCGAGTGCGAGGTTGCGAGCTGTCTGCCGACCCGCGGAAGCATGTCGGTGTCGGAACTGGCGGCGGCGCTCGGAGTGTCGGAAGAGAGCGCGGCCAGTTACGTTTGGCTGCTGGTTTCCGCCCGCCGCCTCGGGATCGAGGGCCTGACACTCCCGGCTCCCGCCGTGGCTCCGGCCCGCGCCGCCTGAGCCACCCGCAGCCCGCGCCCTGGGACAGCGCTGCCCCGGCGCCCCGAGGGGTGGGGCGCCCGTCCGGGCACGCTGGGGCAGCGCCACCCCATGTGGGACTCGAAAGGCCCACGGGTGGCCGAGCTGTTCAGCCGGAACGTCGGCGTCTTCGGACGACCACCGGAGCAGTCCATCCGCTCGAACCTGTGGAGAAAGTCGACGCCTCCCGGGGCCCACCCGGGGCTCCCGTCCCGATTGCTGCCGTGAGTCCTTCGGCCGAAATCCTCTTGGCCCTTTCCTTGCTCTGACCGTGTCGCAATACCCGGTCGACGCGCGGGTGCGAACACCTATGGGACAGGGAGGAACCGCCGATTGGGGACAGCGGGCGTTTCGGCGAACCGGCCTGGGGCTAGGGTCAAGATCGGGTGATGGAGCTGTACCGCGTCGAGAAGGTTCCATACCGGGGCCCGCAACTCCTGCGGCAGCCCATGTACAACAAAGGCAGCGCGTTCAGCCGAGAGGAACGTGGCGCCCTCGGGCTCGAGGGCCTCCTGCCGTGGGCGGTCAGCTCCATGGAGCAGCAGGCCCGGCGCGCGTACGAGAACATCGTCCGGAAGACCGACCCGCTCGAGCGGCACATCGGGCTGGCGGCGCTCCACGACCGCAACGAGCACCTCTTTTACCGGGTGCTGAGCGACCACCTGGAGGAGTTCCTGCCGGTCGTCTACACGCCGACCGTCGGCCGCGCCTGTCAGGAGTTCAGCCACATCTTCCGTCAGGCCCGCGGGCTGTGGATCACACCGGCCCATCGCGGCCACGTCCACGAGCTCCTGGCCAACGCCCCCGTCGCCGACGTGCGCCTCATCGTGGTGACGGACAACGAGCGGATCCTCGGCCTGGGCGACCAGGGTGCCGGCGGCATGGGCATTCCCATCGGCAAGCTGGCCGTCTACACGGCCGCCGCCGGGATCGATCCCAGCCAGACCCTGCCGATCAGCCTGGACGTCGGGACGGACAATCCGGCACTGCTCGAGGACGACCTCTATCTGGGGTGGCCGTTCCCGCGGCTACGCGGCGAGACATACGACCGGCTCGTCGACGAGTTCGTGATGGCAGTCGCGCGGCGCTTCCCGCGCGCGCTGCTCCAGTGGGAGGACTTCAAGAAGCAGAACGCGTTCAACCTGCTGGACCGCTACCGTAAGACGCTGCCGTCGTTCAACGACGACATCCAGGGAACCGGGGCCACCGTCCTGGCGGGCCTCATCGCCGGGACCCGGATCACCGGGACACCGCTCGGCGCCCAGCGCGTCGTGATCGTCGGGGCCGGGGCCGCGGGCATCGGGATCGCCCGGCAGATCCGCGACGCGCTCGAGCGCGCGGGCGTGACCGGCGGCGCGCTCGTCCGGGCGGTCGCTCTCGTCGACGTCGGCGGCCTGCTGATCCGGCCCGACCCGGCGCTCGACCACTACCAGCGACCCTTCGCGTGGCCGGCCTCGTTGGCCGCCGCTGCCGGCCTCGCCGGACCGCACGGGCTCGAGGCGGTGATCCGGGCGCTTCAGCCGACGGCGCTCGTCGGCGTCTGCGGGCAGGCCGGGGCGTTCACGGAAGCCGCGGTGCGGGCCATGGCGGTGACGGCGGAGCGGCCGGTGATCCTTCCGCTCTCGAACCCGACCAGCCAGTCGGAGGCCGTGCCAGCCGACCTCTTGGCCTGGACGGATGGGCGTGCGCTGGTCGCGACCGGGAGCCCGTTCGATCCGGTGACCCACGGGGGCCGCAAAGTCCGGATCGGGCAGAGCAACAACGCGTTGGTCTTCCCGGGGCTCGGCCTCGGGGCGCTGGTGGCGGAGGCGCGAGAGGTCACCGACGCGATGTGCCGGGTGGCCGCCGAGTGTCTGGCCGACCAGGTCTCGAGCGCGGACCTGGCGGCCGGGAGTCTCTATCCGCCGGTCCGTGAGCTGCGCCGCGTTGCCCTCGCCATCGCAGGGGCCGTCGTGCGGGAAGCGCGGGACGCCGGGCTCGGCCGGCCGATTCCCGATGAGGCCATCCCGGCGGCGATCGCCGCCGCGACGTGGAAGCCATGCTATCCGCGGCTCTGCCAGGACTGACGCCGAATCCGAAGAGAGGGGGAAGAGAGGGGCTGTGATGGGACGTCCGATGGTCACGCTCGACGGCAATGAGGCGGCCGCGCAGGTCGCGTATCAGCTCAGCGAGGTGATCGCGATCTACCCCATCACGCCGGCCTCGGCGATGGGCGAATGGACGGATCAGTGGGCCGCCCACGGTCGGCCGAATCTCTGGGGGACGGTGCCGACGGTAGTCGAGATGCAGAGCGAGGGCGGCGCCGCCGGCGCCCTCCATGGGGCGCTGCAGGCCGGGTCGCTGGCGACGACGTTCACGGCGTCCCAGGGTTTGCTCCTCATGATCCCGAACATGTACAGGATCGCCGGCGAGCTGACGCCCACGGTCTTTCACGTGGCCGCCCGCTCGCTGGCCGCCCAGGCGCTCTCCATCTTCTGCGACCACGCCGACGTCATGGCGGCCCGGGCCACCGGCTTCGCGATGCTGGCGTCCTGCTCGGTCCAGGAGGCGATGGATCTGGCCGCGATCGCGCACGCCGCCACCCTGGAAGCGCGGGTGCCCTTCGTGCACTTCTTCGACGGCTTCCGCACCTCCCACGAGGTGGCGAAGATCGAGGCCTTGACGCCGGACGACCTGCGGGCCCTGACCGACGATGATCTGGTCCGGGCGCATCGCGCGCGGGCGCTCTCGCCGGATCGGCCCGTCGTCCGCGGGACGGCCCAGAACCCGGACATCTACTTCCAGGCCCGCGAGGCCGCCAACCCGTATTACCTGGCCTGCCCGACGATCGTCCAGAACGCGATGGACCGATTCGCGCGGCTGGTGGGGCGGCAGTACCACCTGTTCGACTACGTGGGCGCCCCGGATGCCGAGCGCATCGTCGTGCTGATGGGCTCGGGCGCCGAGTCAGTGGTCGAGACGGTCGAGCACCTGGTCGGCCGCGGCGAGAAGGTCGGCGTCGTCAAGGTCCGCCTCTACCGGCCGTTCTCGGTGGAGCGCCTCGTCGCCGCGTTCCCGTCGACCGTCCGGGCGCTCGCGGTGCTCGACCGGACCAAGGAGCCCGGGAGCGCGGGCGAGCCCCTGTACCTCGACGTGGCGGCGGCGGTGGGCGAGGCGGTGGCCGCGGGGACGGCGCCGTTCCGGACGCTGCCCCGCATCGTGGGCGGCCGCTACGGGCTCTCGTCGAAGGAGTTCACGCCGGCCATGGTCAAGGCGGTCTTCGACGAGCTGGGCCGCGACCGGCCGAGGAACCACTTCACCGTCGGCATCCACGACGACGTCACCCACACCAGCCTGGACTACGATCCGGCGTTCTCCACCGAGGCCCCCGACACGGTGCGCGCGCTTTTCTACGGCCTGGGGGCCGACGGGACGGTGGGGGCCAACAAGAACTCGATCAAAATCATCGGGGAGGAGACCCCGAACCACGCCCAGGGGTACTTCGTCTACGACTCGAAGAAGTCGGGCTCGGTCACGATCTCGCACCTCCGCTTCGGTCCCCGGCCGATCCACTCGACGTACCTCGTGACCCGGGCGACCTTCGTCGCCTGCCATCAGTTCTCGCTCCTCGAGCGGCTGGACGTGCTGGGCGCGGCCGAGGCTGGGGCCACCTTCCTCCTGAACAGCCCCTACGGACCGGCCGAGGTGTGGGACCACCTCCCGGGACCGGTGCAGGTCGAGATCGTCGCCAAGCGCCTCCGGCTCTTCGTGATCGACGCGGTCCGCGTGGCGCGGGAGACCGGCATGGGGGGACGGATCAACACGGTCATGCAGACCTGCTTCTTCGCGATCAGCGGCGTCCTGCCCCGGGCCGAGGCCATCACGGCGATCAAGCGCGCCATCGAGAGGACCTACGGCAAGCGCGGGGAGGCCGTCGTGCGGAAGAACTTCGCGGCGGTCGACAGCACGCTCGATCACCTCCACGAGGTGGCGGTCCCCGGGCAGGTCACCGGCCGGGTCGGTCGGCGGCCGCCGGTGCCCGCCGAGGCGCCGGTCTACGTCCGGACGGTGACGGCGGCGATGATCGCCGGCGACGGGGACCGGCTGCCGGTCAGCGCGCTGCCGGTCGACGGGACCTATCCGAGCGGGACGACGCGCTGGGAGAAGCGCAACATCGCGCTCGAGATTCCGGTGTGGGACGCCGACCTCTGCATCCAGTGCGGAAAGTGCGTCCTCGTCTGTCCGCACGCCGTGATCCGGGCGAAGGTCTGCCCGGCCGAGACGCTGGCCGGGGCGCCGGCGGGGTTCAGGTCGGCCCCGGCCCGGTGGCGGGAATTCGCGGATCGACGCTACGTCCTCCAGGTCGCCCCCGAGGACTGCACGGGATGCGGCCTGTGCGTCGAGGTCTGCCCGGCCAAGAGCAAGAGCGAGGTGCGGCATAAGGCCATCAACATGGGGCCGCAGGCCCCGATCCGCGAGCGGGAAGCCGGCAACTGGCGGTTCTTCCTGGAGCTGGCCGACCCCGACCGGCACGCCCTGAACCTGAGCCAGGTCAAGGACGTCCAGCTCCTCGAGCCGCTATTCGAGTTCTCCGGGGCCTGCGCGGGCTGCGGGGAGACGCCCTACATCAAGCTCGTGAGCCAGCTCTTCGGCGACCGGGCGATCATTGCCAACGCGACGGGATGCTCCTCGATCTACGGAGGAAGCCAGCCGACCACGCCGTGGACCGCGAACCGCCAGGGGCGGGGTCCGGCGTGGTCCAATTCGCTCTTCGAGGACAACGCCGAGTTCGGTCTCGGGATGCGGGTGGCCCTCGACACGCAGCTCCGGTACGCCCGCGAACTGCTCGCACGGCTCTCGGGGACGATCGGCGACGAGCTGGCGCGCGCGTTGCTCGAGGCCGACCAGTCGACCGAGGCCGGTATCGAAGCGCAGCGACAGCGCGTGAGCCGGCTCCGGGAGCGGCTGGAAGACCTGGACACCCCCGAGGCTCGCGACCTACTCGGCCTGGCCGACGTGCTCGTCCACAAGAGCGTCTGGATCATCGGGGGCGACGGCTGGGCCTACGACATCGGCTTCGGCGGGCTGGACCACGTCCTGGCGTCCGGCCGCAAAGTCAACGTGCTCGTCCTCGACACCGAGGTCTACTCCAACACGGGCGGCCAGATGTCGAAGGCGACGCCCCGCGGCGCGGTCGCCAAGTTCGCCGCCGGGGGCAAGCCGACAGCCAAGAAGGACCTGGCGCTCATGGCCATGACCAACGGCACGGCCTACGTGGCGCGGGTCGCGATGGGCGGCAGCGATGCCCAGACTCTCAAGGCCTTCCGGGAGGCGGAGGCGTTCCCGGGTCCGTCGCTCATCCTCGCCTACAGCCCCTGCATCGCGCACGGCTATGACCTCCGTTTCGGGCTGGACCAGCAGAAGGCCGCCGTGCTGGCCGGCCACTGGCCGCTGTTCCGCTACAACCCGGCCCTCGTGGCCGAGGGCAAGAACCCGCTCCAGCTCGACTCGAAAGCACCCAGCCTACCGCTCAAGAAGTACGCGTACAACGAGACGCGTTACACGATGCTGGCCCACAGCGACGCGGCGGCGGCCAAGGCGTTGCTGGAGCAGGCTCAGGACGACGTGGCCGCGCGCTGGCGGCTCTACGAGCACTGGGCGAGCATGCCGGCCGGCGGGTCAGTCGGCACGCCGGAGACCGCGCCGGATGGCG
>DASYQW010000323.1 GCA_036005065.1 Candidatus Methylomirabilota bacterium
AGGTCGGCCATCGCCACGATGCCGCAGCACGCCCCGGCATCGTCGACGACGGGCACGCGCCGGATCTGGCGCTCCTGCATGAGCGCGCTGACCTGGGTCACGTCGTCCTCGGGCCGGCAACAGATGGGCTCGGGGCTCATGTGATCGTGCAGGGTCGCGGTCGCCAGGTCGCTACCCGTGGCCATCACGCGGCAACAGAGATCGCGGTCGGTGACGATGCCGACCGGCCGCCGGCTCTCCTCACTGTCGATGATCGGGACGGCGCCGACATCGAGGTTCCTCATCAGCAGGGCGGCCCGCTGCACCGAGTCGCCCGGTGTGCAGCACGCAGGGTTCGGGGTCATGATGTCTTGCACCTTCATACGCGCTCCTCCGTGTGTCACGCCCCCGGGAGGCGTGGCGCGCAGGCGCGACCGGCCAGGCCCGCGCCCACGCGTCTTCGGGCTGGGCCAGGCTGGCTACTGGGTCTTGGGCTGCTCCGATGACGGCACTGGGGCACCCCCACCCGGTGCGATAGCCGGCGGAGCGGGCCGCGCCGGTGAGTCGGCCTTCTGCTCGGCAGCCATCACTTCGATCGACTTCGCGATGTTCTTGCCGTCGTGGGTCTCGTAGGACGCCTTCACCTTGGCGCCCTCATGGATGTCCGCGAACGAGCCACTCTTGCCTTCCACCTGGATCTTCGTGTCGCCGGTCACCTCCAGGGCTGCCCCGAACAGGCCGAGCAGTCCCGCGGACACGTGGAGGGTCTTCGCCGCCGCGTCGACCTTCTTCACCGTCCCCTCGACTTCCTTCGTTTTCGGCTCCGCAGGCTGCGCGCCGGGCGCGGCGGGCGCGGGACGCGCCGGATACGGCGACGGTGCCGGCTGGGTCGTCTGGGCCATCACCGGGGCGACGACCAGGGCGACGATCGCCGTCACCGAGGCCAAGACCGTCAGGAATCGCATCACCCCAACCTCCTTCCTTGTTGGTTCGGGCTCGGGCCCCCGTCTGGTTGCTGACGAAACCACTCCCTCTCGGCGCCTAAACCGAAGCAACCCCGCTGCCAGGCATCGGTCGCCCCGCTGGGGTTGATTTCATGTCGGTTACTTCGGGGCTTGGCCCCTAGCATCCCTCGGGGCGGTCCGTCCGAACCCCAACGCCTCGTCCGACAGGTCGACACAGACCGGCACCGCATCCATCCAATTCGTTCGGGGCGATCCGGCCGAGGTGTAGCATGACCGCGTGCCGAGCCCTCGGCTGCTCCTCGTGTGCCTGGCTCTGCTGGGCGCCGTCGCGACGCTCGCCCCGGTTCGATCGGCGGCCGAGCTCCCGGAGACGCCGGGGCCAGAGCCGCCGGCCACCGACGAGGGAGACGCCGCCGAGCTCGAGCCCATCGCCGACGCCCAGGAGGTACAGCCGGGCGCCGTGGTCCACCTCGAGTTCACCCTCCGCAGCGCGAGCGGCGAGATTCTGGACTCGACGCAGGGCCGGGCTCCCCTCGTCTACACGCACGGTAAGGGGGAGATCATCGCCGGACTGGAGCGGGCGCTCACGGGAATGAGGGTGGGAGAGGAGAAGGAGGTGACGGTGGCGCCCGAGGAGGCCTATGGTCCGCTGGATCCGGCGGCGGTCACCGAGGTCCCCACGGATCGGGTGCCCCCGGAGGCCCGCGCGGTCGGGGCGCGGCTCCTCGGCCACACCCCGAGCGGGCGCGAGATCTCAGTGCGGGTCCGCGAGATCAAGGAGGAGACGATCCTCCTGGACCTCAATCACCCCCTGGCCGGACAGACCCTCGTGTTCGACGTCAAGATCATCCTCGTCGAGCCGCCGGCGCCGGACGGGCCGGCGGAGTGACGGACTCCGCCGCATCCCGCGGGTGGCGGCGGTGCGCCGAGCGGCTTGGCGGTCAGCGGCTCCCCGCCCCGAACTCCCGGACCTCGAACACCTGGCGCTTCACGTGCCCGTCGAAGGCCGGAAAGCGCTTGCTGTCCTCCAGCGAGACCTTCCGCTCGGGCGAGCTCAGGGCGGCTTGCAGGTCATCCATCGTATCGAAGTAGAGATCGCAGATCTGGTAGATCTCGTCCCCGGGCTCGCCCATCGACACCACGATGCGACGGATGCGCGGCCAGCGGGCGACCGTCGGCAGGTGCGTGGACCAGTAGTGTTCGTCGAAGGCCGCCGGCTCCTCCGGTCGCCCCTGGTAGATCACCGAGAGCTTCACCATGCCGTCGTCCTCCCCTCGGGTCAGCGCTCCCCACCGATCAAGTCGAAGAACCGACGGATGCGGCCGAGCAGAGAGCCCGACGGAACCGGGCTCGGCTCGATGGCGTCCGTCGCCGGGTCATGGAGAATGGCGTCCACGTGCTCGGCCTTTCGCTTCTCGAGCGTCCGGCAGAGTCGACCTGCGGCGGCCGGATCGTTGAGGAGAACCGGCCGGAGCGCATCGCGGCTGAGAACCAGGAGATCGGTGTCCTCGAGCGTGCGGATCGTCGCCGAGCGCGGCGCGCCGGTGAGGAGCGACAGCTCGCCGAAGTAATCGCCCGCTTCGATCACGGCCAGCGTCCGCTCCGGGCCGCCGTTCGGGGAGTGCAGGGAGACCTGAACCCGGCCCGACGCAACCACGAAGAGACTGTCCCCGGGCTCGCCCTGCCGGACCACGACCATTCCCGCCGGGTAGGGCTCGATCCGGACCTCGGTCGCCAGCCGCTCCACCTCCTCCTGCGTGAGGGCCGCCAGGAAGTCGACGCTGCGCAGGAGCCCGGCGACCCGCTCGAACTCCTCGTGGTGCCGGGCGGCGTCGACCATCGCGGCATCACGCCAGTACACATTCGACGTGGGAAACGGAATCTGGATGCCCCGCCGGCGGAAGGCGTACCAGACGTGGGCCAGTACCGCGCCCTGGATCTCGTTCCAGTTGGCGAAGTCGCGGATGTAGTAGGTCAGGCGATAGACGATCGAGAAGTTGTCGAAGCGGCTCACCAGCGCGAAGGGCGGCGGCATCGGCAGGACGCCCTCGGCCTCGAGGGCGGCGTGCTCGAGCACCCCGGTCACCCGGTTCGGCGGCTCGGCATAGGCGACGCCCACCTCGATCGAGTGCCCGTGGATGGGACTCGGCCGGCTCATGTTCACGATCTCGGCCTTGGCGACCACGCTGTTCGGAATGATGAGGTAGTCTTCCTGCTTCTGGATCTGGACCTTGACCGCGCGCCAGCTCACCTCCTGGATGCGGCCCACGCGGTCACCGATTCGGATCCAGTCGCCGGACTCGAAGGGGCGATCGATCATCAGCGCCAGGCCGGCGAACAGGTTGGCCAGGGTCTCCTGGAGGGCGAGCCCGAGCACGATGGTGAGCGCGGCCGAGGTGGCCACCAGGGCGGTGACGTCGACCCCGAGGCCCATCCGGAGGAGGACGACCAGCGCCACGACCGCGAAAATGGCGGAGCAGATCTCGCGCAGGATGGCGGGCGGTGCCACGCGACCCTGGCGCACCGCCACCACGTCGAGCATGAAGACTTCGACGATCTTGAACGCGAGGTAGGCGAGCGCGAACAGGGTCAGAACGTAGAGATACGGCTTGAGCCCGTCGCCGGGGCCCGGCCCGAGGTAGCGGAACAGGGCCAGGCTGCCCGCGAACGCCGTGAGCGTGAGTGCCAGGGACAGACGGCGGAGCAGCGGCCGGCGGCACAGCGCCCGAACGATCAGGGCGGCCACCATGAACACGGCCACCGCGATGGCGGCCGCACCGGCCAGGTCGATCAGCCGTGGGTCCACGTCACCTCCGGTCCGGGGTCCCGCGGAAACGGCCGGGTCGCGCGGGCCACGACTGACCGATCTTACTGCAAAAGCGCGCGGCGTGCCAAGGAACGGGTCCAGGCGCCGATTACCTGGGCTATACTGGGGACCGCCAACGCTCCCCGGCTCCCCGACAGGAGGACTCCGCCATGATCGACTTCAGCATCCCCCCCGAGCTTGCCGAGATGCGCAAGGCCGTGACCGACTTCATGGAAGAGCACGTCTACCCGGCCGAGCGCGAGACGACGGACGAGGGCGAAGGGCTGCCGCGGGATCGCCTCCGGGGGCTCCAGGCCAAGGCGAAGGAGCGGGGGCTCTGGGCCCCCCACATGCCCGAGGAGGTCGGGGGCATGGGCATCGGTGCTGTCGGCCTGGCCCTCCTCAACGAGATCATCGGACGGAGCCCGATCGGGCCGGTCATCCTCGGCTGCCAGGCCCCCGACGCCGGCAACTGCGAGATCCTCCACCTCTACGGGACCGAGGAGCAGAAGCGCCGCTACCTCGTCCCCAATGTCGCCGGCGAGGTCCGCTCGTGCTTCTCGATGACCGAGCCGGAGGTTTCCGGCGCGGACCCCACCGGCCTCCGGACGACCGCCGTTCTGGAGGGGGACGAATGGGTGATCAACGGCCACAAGTGGTTTACGAGCGGGGCCATCGGCTCGGCCTTCGCCATCGTCATGGCCAAGACGGAGCCCCAGGCCCAGCCCCACAGCCGCTTCAGCATGATCATCGTCCCGACCGACACGCCCGGGTTCCGGATCGTGCGCCCGATCCCGGTGATGGGGCACACCCGGGCCCGCGGCGGGCACTGCGAGATCCGCTACGAGAACTGCCGCGTGCCGGCCCGGAACCTGCTCGGCCCCCGCGGACAGGGCTTCAAGATCGCCCAGGCCCGCCTGGGGCCGGGCCGCATCCAGCACTGCATGCGCTGGCTCGGCGTGGCCCAGCGCAGCTTCGAGCTGATGTGCCGGCACGTCACGCGGCGCGAGGCGTTCGGCTCGAAACTGGCCGAGAAGCAGACCGTCCAGAACTGGATCGCCGATTCGGCGGCGGAGATCCAGGCGGCGCGCCTCATGACGCTCCACGCGGCGTGGAAGATGGACCAGAAGCTCGACGCTCGCGTCGACATCTCCCTGATCAAGTTCTTCGGGGCCAAGGTGCTGATCGACGTCATCGACCGGGCCATCCAGGCGCACGGCGCGGCGGGGATCACAGGCGACCTGCCGCTCGAGGGGTTCTACCGGGAGGCCCGGGCCGCGCGCATCTACGATGGTCCGGACGAGGTGCACCGGATGGTGGTGGCTCGGCGCATCCTGCGAGAATTCCAGGAGTAGCCCCCGCCGGTGGCGGAGCCTCCCTCCGAAGAAGACACCGCCCCCGTCCGGGCCGACGAGGAGCTGGACCGCGAGGCGCTGGCGCCGTACCTCCGGGGCCGGCTCGCCGGAAGCGAGGCCCCCCTGTGCCTCCGCCAGTTCCCGGGCGGCCACTCGAACCTGACCTACCTCCTGCGCTTCGGCGAGCAGGAGTACGTGCTCCGCCGCCCGCCGTTGGGCCCGGTGGCGCCGACCGCCCACGACATGACGCGGGAGTACCGGGTGCTGTCGGCCCTCTGGCCGGTCTTCCCGCCCGCGCCGCGGCCGTACCTCCTGTGCGCGGATCCGGGCGTCATCGGCGCCCCCTTCTACGTCATGGAGCGGCGCCACGGGCTCGTCGTACGGGCGACGATTCCGCCCGAGATCGGCGCCGACCCGGCGCGCCGCCGTCGCGCGAGTGAGGCGGTCGTTGACACCCTGGTCGCGCTCCACGCCATCGACTGGGAGGCGGTCGGCCTGGCCGGGCTGGGACGGCCGGCCGGCTTCGTCGAGCGCCAGGTGCGTGGATGGGCCGAGCGCTACGAGCGCGCCAAGACGCGCGAGATTGCCGCCATCCGCGACCTGGCGCGCTGGCTCGGCGAGCGGATCCCGCCGGCCCCGGCCCCGACGCTCCTCCACAACGACTTCAAGTTCGACAACCTCATGCTGGACCGAACCGACCCCGGCCGGGTGGTCGCGGTCCTCGACTGGGAAATGGCCACCGTGGGAGACCCGCTGGTCGACCTCGGCCTCCTGCTCTGCTACTGGGGGGACGCGGCGGACCCGCCGGCCCGGCGACAGTCGGTGAGCCAGGTCACGGCCGAGCCGGGGTTCCTGAGCCGGACCGAGGTGCTCGCGCGCTATGCGGCGCGCACCGGCCGGGACGTCTCGCGGATCGCGTTCTACGAGGCCTTCGCGCTTTACAAGGTGGCGGTGGTCGTCCAGCAGATCTACGTCCGCTACCACCGGGGTCAGACCAAGGACGTCCGGTTCGCCACCTTCGAGGACCGCGTCGTCGGCCTGGCCCAGGCGGCCCTCGACGTGGCCGAGCGCTCCGGCCTCTAG
>DASYQW010000324.1 GCA_036005065.1 Candidatus Methylomirabilota bacterium
GTCCCCGGTCGCCACGAAGTGCGGCGCCTCCGGCACCGCGAAGACCCGCACCGGCGCGAGGAAGGGCGCCGCGGTGAAGGTGCCGTTCGCCCGGCGCGCCCGCGCCCCCGGGTGATAAGGGTAGATGGCGTCCACGTTCCCGCGGTGGAGGATCAGACGGCCTCCGCCCGCGCCCGCGTAGGCGCTCACGAGATCCGGGACGCCGTCTTCGTCGAAGTCGCCGGCCGCGAGCGCCTGCGGGGTGCCCAGGGCCGGCCCCGCCCCGGCCGGTCCCGACGCCCCCGCCAGCATCATTGGGACCGGGCGCCCGTCACCCATGCTGAGCCACGGCCATCCTTGCCGGGCGACCTGGACCGCCACCGGCTCCGCCGTCTCGCTCCGCGCTCCTCCCGCCGATGGCCCGACCAGCGCCGCCACCACGACCCCGATCACTCCCAGCCACCCGAGCTGCCTTGCCCTCATGGCGCAATCCCTCCCCTCGCGAGTCTAGTTGGCGGGGTCCCAGTCCCAGGCCCTGGAGAGGCGGAAGGCGAACCCGAGCTCCGACGGGCTCACGTCACACCGGGACGCCTTGACGCGCACGTGGAAGAACCGGGAAAAACATCCGTCGGGATCAGTACACGGAGGCAGCTTATAGCTGAGGAGCTTCTCGGGCGGGTCATGCTCAGTGGTGTTCGCCAACAACCGGGGTGGCTGATCAGGATGCCGGTAGTCGGTCTCGTAGAGAAAGAGGTCGAGATCGGCGCCGGGCTGGTCGGGGTACGTCCGCGTGGTCGTCTTCTCCAGCCAGACGATGGCGACGCGCATCCGCTTCGCGGCATTTGATTTGATCCACGGGTTGAAGAAAAAGATCTCGCGGTCGAGATCACGGGCGCAGTTGTAGCCGGAGACGGCGCCCGAGAACACCCTGTCGTCGTCGCTGCTGCCCTCGAGGCGGATGATGTCGTCAGCGCGCGCGGCCTCGATCTCGCCAGCCCCGATCTGCCGCTGGATTCCCCGCATGACCGACCAGCTCGCCGAGGCCATGAGGATCGCCCGGGTCCGTTCCGGGCCGATGCTGGGGTCCCGAGTTTTCAAGAGGGCCGCCGCTCCGGCCACCATCGGCGCCGCTATGCTCGTCCCGATGTCGGAGATGATCCAGGGCTCGTCGTCGCTCAGGGTCACGATGTTCACCCCGGGCGCGAGCACCTCGGGCTTGTAGCGGTCGCCATGGCGGGACACCGGCGGGATGTCGGCCGACCACGGGTGGAGTCGGTGCCCCGTCCGGCGGGGGGTCCGAGCGTCCACCATTCCGACCGCCAGGACGTTGTAGCCGACGGCCGGCGATATCACGTGGGGACCGGTCTGGGGGACTTGGCCGACGGCCGCGACGATGACCTTCCCGAACCCGCGGAACCGGTAGACGAGCTCGTCGAAGCTTCGCGCCAGGAAAGCATAAGTATCTCTCTTCTCGGGCGCAACTCCGAAGCTCGCGTTGAGGATCTGCGCGTAATGACCCAAGGCCCATTCGGCCCGGTTGACGATCTCCTTGGGTGAACCGCTGCAGGAGCCGCCGACCCACAACTTGGCCCCGTGGGCGATGCCCCGGTAAACCGGATGCCGGCTGCGGGTGACGCCGGCCACGTGCATGGTGTGGGCGCCCGGACACGCGTAGACCGTATCCTGGATCACGGGGCCGAGATACGGGTTCGGCGCGGCGCGCCCGCCCAGGTCGAGCACGGCGACACAGGCTAACCGGGAGGGGCCTGTGCAGTTGCCCGTGATCCCGCGGGCCCAGACCTTGTCGGCCCGGATGGCCTTCGCGGCGATGTTGAGCTGCGGCTCGATGAGGTCGGCGGGCGCCGCGCGGCCGACGTCAGGGGGAGAATCCGCGACCCCGTTGAGGTAGATCCGGTCGACCTCCGGCCAGGCGGCCACCACGCGGATCGTCGCGGGCGTGAGGGCCGTGTAGACGAGGGGCAGATAGGTGGCGGTCGCGACGGGATGGCCCTGGAGGCGTAGATGCTCGGCCACTGGCGCGACGACCGGGGCGACGGCCGCGGCCCACTGGGCGGGAGAGCGAGGCTGCTCGGGGGCCGGCTCGGGCCCGGCGGCGGGGGCGCCGGCGGGCTCGCGGAGCCAGATCATCACCGGGATGCGCTCGTCCGGCGCCGCTCCGGCCAGCTGCTCGGCCAGCCCCGGCTCGAGCCGCCCGTAGCGCGCGGCGTGGGCCGCCCGCTCGGCGGCCTCCAGCGCCTCGGGGTCGACGGCGCCCCCGCTCGCATCGAGCGAGACGCGGACGTACTGGTCGGTGCGCCGATTCAGCACCTTGTAGGCGA
>DASYQW010000325.1:2500-22629 GCA_036005065.1 Candidatus Methylomirabilota bacterium
AGCCACTGGCCGAGGTCGATGAGCTTGCAGGTCGTCGAGCAGAAGGGCCGAGCCGGGTTCCCCTGCCACTGGACCTCCGCTCCGCAGGTTGGACAGCGCGGGCGGCGCTCGGCGGTGGACTCGCCCGGTGACATGTCGCATCTCATCGTACGGGCGGCGGTTCGACGGGTCAACCGGCGGCTGGGTCGCGCCCCGCGACGGAGCGGGATGCCGCAAGACGCCGCCCCGGGGGGCCGATTCGCGCCCTCGTCACCGAAGCGAGAGGATTAGAAAAAGAGCCAGGTGACGACGGCGAACAGCGGCAGCAGGACCGCGCCGCTGTAGGCCAGGTAGCCGAAGAAGCTCGGCATGGCGACCTTGGCTTCCTCGGCGATCGCCTTCACCATGAAGTTCGGCGCGTTTCCGATGTACGAGTTGGCTCCCATGAAGACGGCGCCCGTGCTGATCGCCGCCAGCACCGCCTCCGACACGCCCACGACTTCGTTCGGCAGGCTCAGCCCCTGCCCGAGGGCCAGGAAGGTCAGATAGGTCGGCGCGTTGTCCAGAAACGAGGAGAGCGCCCCGGTCGCCCAGAAGAACTGCCACGGCTCCCGGACGCCGAGCTCGCTCCCGCGTGTCCGCAAGAGCTCGAGGGCCGGGATCATGGTGAGGAAGATCCCGAAAAAGAGCACGGCGACCTCCACCATCGGGTAGGCGGTGAAGCCGTTGGCGCGCCGGATCGCGCGCGGGGTCTGCCACAGCGACACGGCGCCCAGCCCCACGATGACCAGCTCCCGCCAGGGTTCCCGCAGGGCGGCGACGGCGGCCACCACGCCGAGGAGCCACAGGCTGTTCAGGGTCCCGACCAGGCGCAGGGGCTCTCTCTGGGCGCGGTCTCGCCTGATGGCGGCCAGCGGCTCCCGCGCGTGGTGGACCGAATCCCAGATGAAGTACACGAGGAGCAACGCCACCACCGTGACGAGCCAGATCCGCCACAGTCGGAACGTCCACCAGAAGGGGACACCCTGCAGGTAGCCGAGGAAGAGCGGAGGGTCCCCGAGCGGCGTCAGCAGTCCGCCGACGTTGGAGACCAGGAAGATGAAGAAGATGACGGTATGCCGGATCCGGGTGCGCTCACGGTTGGTCTGGAGGAGCGGCCGGACCAGCAGCATGGAGGCGCCCGTCGTCCCCACGAACGACGCGAAGATCGAGCCGACGGCCAGGAAGACGGTGTTGGTGAGCGGGGTGGCCTCCAGGTCGCCGGTCAGTCGGATGCCGCCCGAGATGACGTACAGCCCGGCCAGGAGGATGATGAAGGAGACGTACTCTTCACCCATCCGGACGAGCGCGTGCGGCTCGCGGGCCAGGTACAGGACCGCCGCCGGAAGCCCCAGCACGCACGCGAGCAGGAGCTTGTTCCGGTTGGATTCCCACCAATGCGGGATCCAGAGCGGGCATACCGCGATGGCCAGCAGCATCGCGACGAACGGGAAGGCCCAGTAGAGCGGCAGCAGGGTCGCGTGGCCCACGCAGCACGCTCCGGCTAACGAGCCGCGGGCCGGCCACCGCGCGCGATCCACGCGGTGCCCCGCCGGGCCCGGTGGCAGGCCGAGGGGTCTGGTCGAAGCGGGCGCACTTCGCGGTCGGATCATCGTCCAGGCCGCGCCCGGCTGTCAAGGGCGCGGCCGATGCCGTGGCTCGTCCGGACGAGGGCTCCGGCCTTCTGCTATACTTGGTGTGTTTTCCGGCAAGACACTTCCGTGAAATCCAGGAGAGGCCGATCATGAACGGGTCGCTTGCCGTGCGCCGTCGCGCTACCCTCGCGCTGCTCCCGGTTCTCCTCGTCGTGGCCCTGGTCGCCCTCCTGCCGGCCCCGGTCGCCGACGCGGCGGCCGGCGGCGGTGAGGCGAGCCTGAAGGTCCCGGACCTCGGGCAGGTCAGCTTCGGAGGGATCAACGGGCGCCCGCTGCTCATGGCCGGCCTTCTCGTCTGCGGGCTCGGCTTCGTCTTCGGCCTGGTGATCTACGGTCAGCTCAAGAACCTGCCGGTGCACGCCTCGATGCGGGAGATCTCCGAGCTGATCTACGAGACGTGCAAGACGTACCTCCTCACCCAGGGCAAGTTCCTGCTCATCCTCGAGGCGATCGTCGGCTTCATCATTCTCGTCTATTTCGGCCTGCTACTCCGGTTGGAGCCCGTGAAGGTGCTCATCATCCTCTTCTTCAGCGTCGTCGGCATCGGGGGCAGCTACGGGGTGGCCTGGTTCGGCATGCGGATCAACACGTTCGCCAATTCACGGACGGCCTTCGCCAGCCTGGAAGGGAAGCCGTTTCCGCTCTATTCGATCCCGCTCAAGGCCGGCATGAGCGTCGGGATGCTGCTCATCAGCGTCGAGCTGTTCCTGATGCTGCTCATCCTCCTCTTCATCCCCGGGGATTACGCCGGGCCCTGCTTCATCGGCTTTGCCATCGGGGAGTCTCTCGGCGCCGCCGCCCTCCGGATCGCCGGCGGCATCTTCACCAAGATCGCCGACATCGGCTCCGACCTGATGAAGATCGTCTTCAACATCAAGGAAGACGACGCGCGGAACCCGGGTGTGATCGCCGACTGCACCGGGGACAACGCGGGCGACTCGGTGGGGCCCACCGCCGACGGCTTCGAGACCTACGGCGTCACCGGCGTCGCCCTCATCTCGTTCATCCTCCTCGCCGTGAAGGATCCGCTGGTCCAGGTGCAGCTCCTGGTCTGGATCTTCGTGATGCGCATCCTCATGATCGTCGCCAGCGGCGCGTCGTACCTCATCAACGAGGCGATGGCTCGGGCCCGATACGGCGCGGCGACCACGATGAGCTTCGAGGCGCCCCTGACCTCGCTGGTGTGGCTCACCTCGATCGTGTCGGTGGCGCTCACGTACCTGGCCTCCTACGCGCTGATCGCGGGGCTGGGCGACGGGACGCTGTGGTGGAAGCTCTCGACGGTGATCACCTGCGGCACGATCGCCGGCGCGATCATTCCCGAGCTGGTGAAGGTCTTCACCTCTACCGAGTCCAAGCACGTCCGCGAGGTGGTGGCCTCGGCCCGGGAAGGGGGCGCGTCCCTGGACATCCTGTCGGGGCTGGTGGCGGGCAACTTCAGCGCGTACTGGCTCGGCATCGTGGTCGTCGTGCTGATGGGGCTGGCCTACTGGGTGAGCACGGCCGGGCTCGGCGGCATCATGATCGCGCCGGCGGTGTTCGCCTTCGGCCTGGTGGCGTTCGGGTTCCTCGGCATGGGACCGGTCACGATCGCCGTCGACTCCTACGGCCCGGTCACCGACAACGCCCAGTCGGTGTACGAGCTGTCCCTGATCGAGCAGCTGCCGAACGTGCGGCAGGAGATCCGGCAGCGCTACGGCTTCGAGGTGAACTTCGAGCAGGCCAAGCACCTGCTGGAGGAGAACGACGGCGCCGGCAACACCTTCAAGGCGACGGCCAAGCCGGTGCTGATCGGGACGGCGGTGGTGGGGGCGACGACGATGATCTTCTCGATCATCGTCGTGCTCACCCAGGGCCTGACGGTGAACGTCGACAAGCTCTCCCTGCTCCACCCACCCTTCATGCTGGGCCTCATCACCGGCGGGGCCATCATCTACTGGTTCACCGGCGCCTCCATTCAGGCGGTGACGACCGGGGCCTACCGCGCGGTCGAGTTCATCAAGGCCAACATCCGGCTGGAGGGCGTGACGAAGGCCTCGGTGACCGACAGCAAGAAGGTCGTGGAAATCTGCACCCAGTACGCCCAGAAGGGCATGTTCAACATCTTCCTCACCGTCTTCTTCTCGACCCTGGCCTTCGCGTTTCTCGAGCCCTACTTCTTCGTGGGCTACCTCATCTCGATCGCGCTCTTCGGGCTGTACCAGGCCGTCTTCATGGCCAATGCCGGAGGGGCCTGGGACAACGCGAAGAAGGTGGTCGAGGTGGACCTGAAGGAGAAAGGCACGCCGCTTCACGCCGCCACCGTGGTCGGCGACACGGTCGGGGACCCGTTCAAGGACACCTCCTCGGTGGCCATGAACCCGATCATCAAGTTCACGACGCTGTTCGGGCTGCTGGCGGTCGAGCTGGCGGTGAGCCTGACGGCCCGGCAGGGCGCTGCCTTCACCCGGACGCTGGCCGCCGTCTTCTTCGCGGTGTCGGTCGTCTTCGTCTGGCGCTCGTTTTACGCGATGCGCATCCGCGGGGGCGAGCCTGCCGCCGTGACGGCCGGCGCCCAGCGGGTGGGCGCGGTCGCCCGAGGCGAGTAGCCACCCGCCCCGATGGAGTTCCTGGTCGATGTGGCCCTCGGCCGCTACGCGCTCGACGACCTCATCCGGTGGGGTGGCTACGCCGTCCTGGTCGCGATCGTCTTCACGGAGACCGGGCTCTTGGTCGGCTTCTTCCTTCCCGGCGATTCGCTGCTGGTCACCGCCGGTCTGGTGGCGGCGACCGGCGCGCTCGACATCTGGGTGCTCAATGCGCTGCTGATCGCCGCGGCCATCGTGGGCGACAGCGTCGGGTACGCCATCGGGTATCGGACGGGGCCCCGCATCTTCCGCAAGGAGGAGTCGCGCTGGTTCTCCCGGAAGCACCTGATCCGGACCCACGAGTTCTATGAGCGCCACGGCGGCAAGACGATCGTGCTGGCGCGCTTCATCCCCATCATCCGGACCTTCGCGCCCGTGGTGGCGGGGGTCGGCCAGATGACGTACCGGCGGTTTCTCTTCTACAACGTCTTCGGCGGGATCGGCTGGGTCACCGGCCTCACCTGGGCCGGGTACGTGCTGGGACAGACCATCCCGAACATCGACCGGCACATCCATCTGGTCGTCATCGTCGTGGTGCTCCTTTCGGTGTTGCCGATCGGGATCGAGTGGTGGAAGGCGCGAGCCCGCGCTCGGCGCCGCCCCGCCATCTCCGAGCCCTGAGAGGAGAGCATGTTCCGGCTGATTCCGCGCGAGGAACGCTTCTTCGAGCTCTTCGAGCGCCAGGCCACCAACATCATCGAGTCGGCCCGGCGCCTCCGGGAGATGGTCTTCGACTTCTCGGACGCCCCGGCGAAGTCGGCCGCGATCAAGGAACTGGAGCACGTCGGGGACGTGCTGACCCACGACGTGGTGCGGAAGATCAACACGACGTTCGTCACGCCCTTCGACCGCGAAGACGTCTACGCGCTGGCGAGCCGGCTCGACGACGTGCTGGACCTGATCGAGGCCGCCGCCGATCGACTGGTCCTCTACCGCATCAAGGAGCCCACCTCGGGGGCGCGGGCCCTCACCGAGGTGATCGTGAAGACCGCCGAGGCGACCCAGGCCGCGGTCGGCTGTCTCCGCCCGTCCAAGGCGTCGTACCACGCCCACTGCGTCGAGGTGAACCGCCTGGAGAACGAGGCCGATCGGCTCCTCAAGGAGCTCATCGCCGGGCTGTTCGCCAACGTGACCGACCCGATCGAGGTCATCAAGTGGAAGGAGATCTACGAGACTCTCGAGGAAGTCACCGACCGTTGCGAGGACGTGGTAAATGTGATTGAGGGCATCATGCTCAAGATGGGGTAGGCCGGGGCGATGACCTTTGCATCACATGCGATGATCGCGTGATGGATCCGCTGGCCCTCGTCATCTTCATCATCCTGGTCGCGCTCGTCTTCGACTTCATCAACGGCTTCCACGACGCCGCCAACTCGATCGCCACCGTCGTCTCCACCCGGGTCCTGACGCCCGCTCAGGCGGTCGTCTGGGCCGCCTTCTTCAACCTCGTGGCCGCCTTCGGGTTCGGCGTGAACGTGGCGCGCACCGTCGGCAAGGGAATCGTCCATCCCGAGACCGTCGACTCCTGGGTCATCCTGGCCGGCCTGGTCGGCGCCATCGCGTGGAACCTGATCACCTGGTACGGCGGGATCCCCTCGAGCTCGTCCCACGCCCTGATCGGCGGCCTGGCGGGGGCCGCCGTGGCCAAGGCCGGGTGGGCGAGTCTGGTCCCGGCGGGACTCATCAAGACGGCGACCTTCATCGTTCTCTCGCCGCTCCTGGGGCTCCTGATCGGCTTCGCGCTGATGGTCGTGGTGACCCGGATGCTCCTGGGCACCTCGCCCAGCCGGGCGGACAAGCTGTTCCGGCGCCTCCAGCTGGTCTCGGCGGCCTTCTACAGCCTCGGCCACGGGACGAACGACGCCCAGAAGACCATGGGGATCATCGCCGGCCTGCTCTTCGCCACCGGGCACCTGGGACGGGAGTTCTTCGTGCCCTTCTGGGTCGTGATCGCGGCTCACATCGCCATCGCGCTCGGGACGCTGGCCGGAGGCTGGCGGATCGTCAAGACCATGGGGATGAGGATCACCAAGCTCAAGCCGGTCGGCGGCTTCTGCGCCGAGGCGGCCGGCGCCCTCATGCTGATCAGTACCGCCGTGGCCGGCATTCCCGTGAGCACGACACACACGATCACGGGGGCGATCGTCGGCGTCGGCAGCACGACGCGGCTGTCGGCGGTCCGGTGGGGCATCGCCGGCCGGATCGTCTGGGCCTGGATCCTGACGATTCCTGCCGCGGCTCTCATCGCAGGGTCGACGTGGGCCCTGCTCGCGCTGGTACCCTGAGGGAATGAAGCGGCGCCGCCGCCCGCTGCCGCGCTGGGTCCGCTGGGGACAGCGGGCCGTGGCGGCCCTCGTCGGGACCTTGGGCCGGGGAGTCAGCCGGCTCCCGCCCGGGGCCGGTGCCTGGCTCGGCGCCCGGCTCGGGGACGTGGCGTACTGGGCGCTTCCGGGCCGCCGGCGCGTGGCCCTGGCCAACCTCGCGCTGGCGTTCGGCCCGAGCCTCACCGACCGCGACCGCCGCGCGGTGGCGCGAGCCAGCTTCCGACACTTCGGCGTGACGGCCATGGAGTGCTGCCGCCTCTTCTTCGGCCCCCCCGGCGCCATGCTGAGCCGGCTCCGGGTCGAGGGGATCGAGCACATCAAGGCGGCCCTGGCCGAGGGACGCGGGGCGTTCTACCTGGGGGCCCACTTCGGGAACTGGGAGCTCCTGGGGGCGGCCCACATGCTGACCGGGTTCCCGCCGATGAACGTCGTCATCCGGCCGCTGGACAACCCGTTCCTGGACGCCCTGGTCGCCCGGGGCCGCGAGCGCGTCCAGCTCCGGCTGATCCCGAAGCGGGCGGCGGTCAAGGGGGTCCAGGCGGCCCTCGCCCGCGGGGAGTGTGTCGGCATCATGCTCGATCAGAACGCCGGGCGTCAGGGCGTGTTCGTCCCGTTTTTCGGGCATCTGGCCTCCACCTCCCGGAGCCTGGCCGTGCTCGCCCTCAAGACCGGGGTCCCGGTCGTCCCCGCCTTCATCCACCGCCTGGCCGACGGAGACCACCAGGTGACGGTGGAACCGGCGCTCCCCCTGGTCCGCACCGGCCGGCACGACCGCGACGTCGAGCTCAACACCGCGTGCTTCACCGAGACGATCGAGCGCCACGTCCGGGCGCACCCCGAGCAGTGGTTCTGGGTGCACCGACGCTGGAAGACGCGGCCGGCATGAACCGGTTCCCCGGGATCGCCCGGGCGGCTGCGCGGTTGGCGCTGCTCGCCCTGCTGGCCTTCCCGGCCGTCGCGGTGGCGGCGGGTCCCGCGACCGACCGGCCGGGGCCGCCGGATCGCACCGGCTCGTTCGGCCTTCTCTGGGGGCGGCTGAGTGTCGAGCAGGAATCGCCGGACGGACCCTGGACCCACCTGTCCGAGGTCGAGGTAAAGGTATACCCCTACGTGCCAGAGACCGTCGCCCAACTGGAACGGATTCGGGACAGCCTGCGAGGCTCGGGCACGGAATACGAGACCGCGGTCGGGCGACTCAAGGACGTGCTGGCGGCCCTCGAGACCCGCGTCGTCCAGGCGGCCGCGGTCGAGCGCCCACCCGCCCAGGAGGTCACCGCCGCCATGGCCGCGGCACTCGGCGCCGGTCCGGCGGAGGCGTACGCCCCTCGGCCCGACACCAGCCCGAGTGTCGCGGAGGGTCCCGTGCGCCGCCGCGTCACCGACGCGGCCGGCCTCTTCGTGTTCGAGAACCTTCCCGGGGGGGAGTGGCTCCTGGTGGCGCTCCGCGTCACCCCGTATCGGATCGGATCCGATCCCCGGCGCACCCGCCGCGCGGGCGACGTGTTCCTGCCGCGCGTGGATGGCGGTCCGGCCAAGAACGCCGAGATCTGGCTGACGCGCGTCAGCGTGCCTCCCGGCGAGCGGGTGAGGGTCATTCTGACGGACCGGGCCCGGTGGATGGCCGGTCCGCTCCGGGAGGGCGCCACCTCGCGCGAAGCGCCGGAACCGAGCCCGCCGGCGCCCGAGGTTCCCCCGGCGAAACGCTGACGGGTTTTCCCAGTAGAGAGACCCCATTATCCCAAATAGGACGCGCGGTTTTTCCGTTTGACACTCGCGCTGAGCCCGTGTTAGAAGGGGAGTGGGAAGGCCGTCCTACTAGTACCCTTTTCATCACAGTATGAGGTTACGACCGTGGTGGTGTCTGGTGCAGGGGCTGTTCGGGGTGGCGCTGGCCACCGCGATGCCCGGGCTTGCCGTCGGTTGGGGCGGCGAGCCACTGACCGTTTCCGCTCCGCCCGTCGATAACCGACAGCTCGCCTCGATCCCGGCGCCTCCCGCGCCGCCAGTGCCCCCCGGCGGGCCGGCGGTCGAACTCTCCTCGAAGGCCTCGCCCGAGGACGAGTCGGAACCCCCCCAGGTCGCTCCCCCGGTCGAGAATCCCCTGGTCTTCGACGACCCGATCTTCGATGACCCTCGGGTCGAGGTGACGGTGATCCTTCCGCCGGGGATCCCGGTCCGCGCCTATCCGATCATCATCAACGCTCCGGTCGAGGCCCTGATCGATTACTTCACGGCCCGCGAGCGCGAGCGGTTCACGCTCTGGCTCGCCCGGTCCGGGCGCTATCTCGGGATGATCCAGCGGATCTTCCGGGAGCGCGGACTGCCGGAAGAGCTTGCCTACACGGCGATGATCGAGTCCGGCTTCTCGCCCCGGGCCGTCTCCCGGGTGGGCGCTAAAGGGCTGTGGCAGTTCATGGAAGCCACCGCCCGGCGCTACGGGCTCGTGGTGAATCGGTGGGTGGACGAGCGGCTGGACCCCGTCAAGTCGACGATCGCGGCCGCCCAGTACCTGGGCGATCTCTACGGCCTGTTCGGCCACTGGTTCCTGGCGCAGGCCGCCTACAATGCCGGCGAAGGCCGGGTGGGGGGGGCGATCCAGCGGGCCAAGACGAGTGACTTCTGGGCGCTGACCCAGACGCGCCACCTACCCGAGGAGACGAAGAAGTTCGTCCCCCAGATTCTGGCCGCGACCGTCATCGTCCGGGCCCCCGATCGCTATGGCTTCGAGGTGAGCCGGGAGGCTCCCCTGGCCTACGACGAAGTGGCGGTCAAGCGGGTCATCGATCTCGAAACGGTGGCGGCTCTCGCCGAGGTGCCCGTCGATGATGTCCGGGAGCTCAACCCGGCGCTCCGCGGCGGCGTCACCCCCCCCTTCGGCGGGTACGCGCTGCGTCTCCCGGAAGGCACGGGCTCTCGTTTCGAGGCCGCCCTCCAGGCGGCGCCTGCCACTCGACTCGTCTCCTGGGGACTCCACCGGGTCGCCCGTAACCAGAGCCTCGCCGAAATTGCCCGGATGTACCGCGTGACCCCTCAGCGTCTGGCGGAGATCAACCAGCTCACCGGCGGCCGCCTGCGGGGAGTGACGGAGCTCCTCGTCCCCGTCTCGAACCGGCTGGTGGCGGTCAAGGCTGTGCCCGGCCGCCCGGCCGTCTCCAGGCCAGCCAAGTCCGTCCCCGCGATCCGGCGTGGTCCGGTGGCCGCGAAGGTCACGCCGCGTCTGGCCGCGGGCCTCGGGGACCGGCTCAAGGCTCCCTGAGTTCAGACGGAGAGGGTGTCGGCACACCCCTCCGAGACCTCCCCCGAGGATCGTCGCGGCGGCAGAGGCCGCCGCTCGGAGTACGCGGGGGGGGACCCCTCGACGCCCGCGCCGGTTACAGTCAATCGACGATGGCCCTGAGGCCGGTCGCCCGGCTGAGCTCCGCCGACATCCCCATCGCCTCGAACAGCGCCACGGCCGCCGCCAGCTCCGCTCGTGCCGGCTCTGGCCGGCGTAGCCTGGCGTAGAGCGCACCCAGACCGAGGCGGCACCGCGCGGCCAGTGGCCGCATCCCGAGCTCGTCGGCCACGGCGATGGCCTCCTGATAGCGCGTCTGGGCCGGCTCGAGGACCGGCGGATCGGGACAGGCCGCCAGCTCGGCGAGCAGGCGCAAGGCATAGGCCTGGTGTCCGCGCTCGCGGTGGCCGCGAGAGAGCTCGAGGGCCTGCGCGGCCATCCGGGCAGCCTCCTCCTCCCGGCCGGCCAGGAGATATGCCTCGCCCAAGTGGGTCGTGCGGAGCGCGTGGCCGGCCCCGCGTCGGAGCGTGGTCTCCGCCACCGCCTGCTCGAGGAGAGGGAGTGCGGCGGAGAGCCGGCCCGAGAGCGCGTAAGCGTAGCCGAGGGGCGACGCCATCCCGGGAAACCAGATGGACAGCTCGCCGCTCCGGCACAGGGGAAGTCCCTGCTCCAGTGCCCGAATGGCCCGGTCGAGGGCGCCCTGGCGCAGGTGAAGGAGGCCGAGCCCCAGGTAGGCGAGGATCCAGTCGAACGGCTGGGCGAACGCTTCGGCTTCCCGGACGGCCTCCTCGGCGCGAGCCTGGCCTTCGGGGAACTCGCCCAACTCGGCGAGGCACCAGACGAGCCAGAGCCGCGAGAGCAGGAGGACGGCAGGTTGCCCGAGGCCCTTGGGCGCCGAAACCCCGGTAAAGCCGGTGACGGTTCGCCGGGTGCAGTCGCGGGCCCGGCGATACTCGCCGATGTCCGCGTAGAGCTGGGACAGGTAGAAGTTCGTCGAGAGCTCGAGGCCGGAATCCCCGACGGCCGCCGCCAGGGCCAGGGCGCGCTCCCCCGACTCGATCGCCCGGTCGTGGTCGCGGGTGGCCAGGAAGTAATTCGTCAGGTACGAGTGGACCCGCCCCAGTCGTGACCGATCCCCCAGCGCCTCGGCCACGGCTTCGGCCGTCCGGAGGTGCTCGAGGATGCGCCGGGAGTCGCCCAGCGCAAAGAGCGAGTTGCGGAGATCGAACCGGAGGTCGACGGCCCGGGTGAGCGTGTCCGGGCTCTCGGGCAGATGCGCGAGAGCGGCCAGCGCCTGCTCGAAGCACACGACGGCTTCCCGATGCGCGAACCGCGTGCCGGCCTTCACTCCGGACTGCCGCAGATACGCCACGGCCTTGTCCCACACCTCGCCGCCGACGGCGTGGTGCGCCAGCCGTTCGACGTGCTCCGCCAGGCGCCCGGCGGCGAGCCTCTCGAGACTCTCCAGGATCCGGGCGTGAAGGGCGCGCCGGCGCTCGTGCAGGAGAGTCCCGTAGGCCACCTCGTGCGTGAGGGCATGCCTGAAGGTGTATTCGAGGTCCGGAAAGAGAGCGGCCTCGTAGAGGAAGTCGGCGGCCCGGAGCCGCTCGAGTCCGCGGCGGAGCGAATCCGCCGGGAGGTCGGCGATGCCCTCGAGGAGCCGGCGGGGGACGTCCTTGCCGATGACGGACGCGGCCTGGAGCAGCCGCTTCTCTTCGGGGGGGAGCCGGTCGATGCGGGCAGCCAGCACGGCCTGAACGGTGGCCGGCACCTGAATGGCCTGGAGCGGTTGGGCGAGCCGATACGCGCCGCGCTCACCGGCGAGGACCCGGGACTCGGCCAGGGCCCGGACGCTCTCCTCCAGGAAGAACGGATTGCCCTCTGTGCGCTCGATGAGCAGCGCCTTCAGCGGCTCGAGGCTCGGGTGATCGCCCAGGATCTCCCGGAGCAGAGCCTCGGCGCTCACCGAGGGCAGCGGGTCGATCCGGAGCTGAGTGTAGGAGGACTGGCTCCCCCATCGGTGCTGGTATTCGGGCCGGGAACTGATCAGGAGGAGGAGCCGAGCCGTCGGCAGGCTCTCGACGAGGCGATCGAGGACGGCCTGGGACCCCGCGTCGATCCAGTGGAGATCCTCGACGACCAGCAAGAGGGGTTGGGCCTGGGCTTCGCGGAGCAGTACGCGTTTGACGGCTTCCAGAATCTGCTCGCGCCGCTGGGCCGCGTCGAGCGCCTCCCAGGCCGGGTCCTCGGTCGGCACCTCCAGGAGCGCGAGCAGAGCCGGGAGCGCTGGCGCGAGAGCCCGGTCCAGCGCGAAGAGCTGGCCGGTGACCTTCTCGCGGATGCCCGGCGCGTCATCCCGGTCGTCGATCCGAAAGCGCGCCCGCAGCAGGTCGACGAGGGGCCGATAGGGTGCGGCCGTCCCGTACGCCACCGGACCGCTCTCGAGGGTAAGCCAGCCCTGCGTCTCGGCGGAGTGCGTGAACTCCCAGAAGATGCGGGACTTCCCGACCCCCGCCTCGCCGACGAGGGCCACGACCTGCCCACGGCCCTCGCCCGCCCGCTCCAGGGCGCGCCGGAGCATGGTAAGCTCGGCCTCCCGTCCGACGAAGCGCGTGAGGCCGCGAGCCGCCGCCGCCTGCAGGCGGGTCCGGGTAGGGCCGGCCCCGATCAGGTCGAAGACCTCGAGCGGCCGGGGCAGCCCCTTGACCGGGACCGGCCCCAGCGGAGTCGCCGTGACGAAGCCCTCGGCGAGCCGGAGGGTCTCGGCGGTGAGGCGAATCCCGCCCGGCGGGGCCAGCTGTTCCATTCGGCCGGCCAGGTGTGTGGTCTGGCCGACGGCCGTGTAGTCCATGTGGAGGTCGTTTCCGATCGCGCGGACCACCACCTCGCCCGAATTGAGGCCCACGCGAACGTGGAGGTCGAGGCCGTGCGCGTGCTGGAGGCCGTCGGCGTACCGGCGGATCGCGACTTGCATGGCCAGGGCGGCGTAGCAGGCGCGCACCGCGTGATCCTCGTGGGCGACCGGTGCGCCGAACAAGGCCATGATGCCGTCGCCGAGGACTTGGTTGACCGTGCCCTCGTAGCGGTGAACGGCTTCCATCATGGCATGGAGGGCCGGATCGAGGAGGGCGCGGGCCTCCTCGGGATCGCGATCCCGCAGGAGCTCGAGCGAGCCCTGGATGTCGGCGAAGAGCACGGTCACCTGCTTGCGCTCGCCTTCGAGCGCGACCCGAGAGGTCAGGATCTTCTCGGCCAGATGGAGCGGGGTGTAGTCCCGCGGGGAGGGCGAAGGGCCGGCCGGCGTCAGCGCCCGGCCGCAACTCTTGCAGAACTTGGCGCCCAGGCGGTTCGGCGTTCCGCAGGCGGGGCACGCCGCTTCCAGGCGAGCCCCGCATTCATCGCAGAACCCCGCATCGGACGGGTTCGAGTGGCGACAGCTCGGGCACGGAATCGCCGACACTATGGCGTCAGATCGAGCGCCTCGACGATCCGGGAGAACGGAATCTGCGCCGTCTCGTTCAACTCCTTGACGAGCTGCGGGTTCGGCGCCTCGAAGAGGCACATGCAGCGGGACTCGCCGGGCACGAACGTGCTGCGGATGTATCGGACGTTCTTCCCCTCGGCCGTCAGCCGGCGCCCCGTCTCGATTGCCGCCCGCTGGGCGGCCCCCAGCTGCTCCAGCGTGATGCCCTTCAGATCGCGCTCGACCATGTAGACAGCCATCGCGGACCTCCTGGTTGGGTGAGGTGGGGTCAAGGGGTAGGCTAGGCGGCGCTCCGCCGCCTGTCAAGCCGGGGCCGGATGGCCGGGGCCGGATTGACAAGGCCAGGTCAGCCCCCGATAATGCGCCTGCGGTCGGGGGTGCCCAGCGGGCCCGGGCGCCGCCGCCACCCGCCGTCATCCGTGAAGATCGAGGTGCGCCTCTTTGCCAACCTCGCCGACTATCTCCCTCCGGGGACCGGGGGAGGCACGGCGATCCTCGAGGTGCCAGCCGACACGACGCTCGGCGAGCTCGCCCGCGGCCTCGCCATTCCCGACGAGTTGCCCCGCCTCATGCTCGTGAACGGTCACGACGCCGCCCCCGATCGGCGACTCGCGCCCGGCGACGTGGTCAGCATCTTTCCGCCGCTGGCGGGTGGATAGCCGGGCCGCCCCGCGTCTCCCATGACGGCGCCGCTCACCCCCGACGTCCTCGACGTCCCGCTCGCGAGCGCCCTTTACCGGACCATGCTCCGGATCCGGCGGGTCGAGGAGCGGATCCGTGACCTCTACGCCGCCGGTCGCCTGCCGGGGTTCATCCACCTCTCCATCGGTCAGGAAGCCGTGGCGGCCGGGGCGTGCGCGCCGCTCCGGCGGGACGACACGGTGACCAGCACGCACCGGGGGCACGGCCATTACCTGGCGAAGGGGGGATCCCTCCGGGGGCTCGTCGCCGAGCTCTATGGCAAGGCGACCGGCTGCTGTCGGGGCAAGGGGGGGTCGATGCACATCGCCGACGTGGCCGCGGGGTACCTGGGAGCGAACGGGGTCCTGACGGCCGGCCTGCCCCTGGCGTGCGGGGCCGCGCTCTCGGCCAGGATGCGGGGCACCGATCAGGTCTGTCTGGCCTTCTTCGGCGACGGCGCCGCCAATCGCGGGCCCTTCCACGAGGCCGTGAACCTGGCCGCCGCCTGGGCGCTGCCCGTCGTCTTCCTGTGCGAGAACAACGGCTGGGCGTCGTCGACGGCATTCGCCGCCGCCACGGCGGGCGGCTCGATCGCGGGCCGCGCCGCCGGCTACGGGATCGTCGGTCTCAGCCTGGACGGAAACGAGGCCCTCACGGTCCATGCGGCGGTGGCCGCCGCGGTGGCTCGGGCCCGCGCGGGGGGCGGCCCCTCGCTCCTGGAAGCCCGCACCATTCGCTGGCAGGGCCACTTCGAGGGCGACCCCCAGGTCTATCGCGAGAAGACCGAGGTGCTGGACGGCCGGCGGGCGGACCCGCTCGGGCGCCTGGCGGAGCGGCTCCGGACCGCCTCCACCTGGGACGAGCGCTGGGCCAAGGAGGTGGAGGAGACGATCCTCGCCGAGATCGACGACGCCGTCGCATTCGCCGAGGCGAGCCCGGACCCCGAGCCCGCGGCGGCGTTCACCGACCTGTTCGTGCGCGACGTCGAGGACCGCCGGCGCCCCGGTGGGCCATGACCGACCTGACATATGCCGACGCCCTCAACGCGGCCCTCCAGGAAGAGATGGCCCGCGACGATCGCGTCTACCTCATCGGCGAGGACATCGGGGCCGGCCTGCCGTTCGGTGTCACCCGGGGGCTCCGGGAGCGGTTCGGTGGCGGGCGGGTCCTCGACGCCCCGATCTCGGAGGCCGCCATCGTCGGGTCGGCGGTGGGAGCCGCGATGACGGGGATGCGCCCGGTCGTCGACATGCACTTCGCCGACTTCGTGACGTGCGCGATGGACGAGGTCGTGAACCAGCTCGCGAAGACGCGGTACATGTTCGGCGGGCAGTGTGCCTTTCCGCTGACGCTCCGGATGCCCTACGGCATCGGGAAGTCGGCCGGCGGTCACCACTCGAACTCGGTCGAGGCCTGGTTTCTCAACACTCCCGGGCTCAAGCTCTGCATCCCCTCGACCCCGGCCGACGCCAAGGGGCTCCTGAAGACCGCCATCCGGGACGACGACCCCGTGCTGGTGTTCGAGCCGCGCGGCCTCTACCGTCTGAGCGGGCCGGTGCCGGACGGCGAGTACCTCACCCCCCTCGGCCGGGCCGAGATCAAGCGCCCGGGCCGGGATGCGACCGTCATCGCGACCGCCCGGATGGTGCACCTGGCCCTCGAGGCGGCCTCATGGCTGGCGGGTGAAGGCATCGAGGTGGAGGTCGTGGACCCCCGGAGCCTGGTGCCACTCGACCGCGAGACGCTCGTCGGCTCGGTCGCCCGAACCCACCGGGTCGTCATCGCCGAGGAGGGCCCGCGGCGGGGTGGGGTGGGCGGCCACCTGGCCTGGGTCATCATGGAGGACGCCTTCGACGAGCTCGATGCCCCCATCGAGCGGGTAGCCTCGGCCGACGTGCCCGTCCCCTTCGCTCCCGTCCTGGAGGCCGCCGTCAGCCCCCGGGTCGATGCCATCGTGGCCGCCGTCCGCCGGACGCTCGGCCTCGCTCCCTGAGCCGGAAGGAGGCAATGCCCATGCGCCGAATCGTGGTGCTCATGCTCGCGGTCACGGCGGTCGTGGTCGCCCTCGGGCCGGTCCCGCCTGTCGGCGGCGCCGCTTACAAGGCCGAGTTCAAGATGTCGCTGGTCGTCAACGACCAGAGCCCCTGGGGTCAGGCGGCGATCAGGTTCGCCGATCTCGTGAAGGAACGCACCCAGGGGCGCATGACCGTGAAGAACTACTTCGCCGGCCAGCTCTTCGCCGGCAAGCAGACCAACGAGTTCTTGCTCCTCCACCAGGGCGTCGCCGACTTCGCCATGGGGTCGACGATCAACTGGTCGCCCCAGGTGAAAGAGCTGAACCTCTTCGCCCTGCCGTTCCTGTTCCCGAGCTACAAGGCCGTCGACGCCGTGGAGGCCGGGGAACCCGGGAAGCGCCTGTTCAGGCTGATCGAGGACAAGGGCGTCGTCCCCCTCGCCTGGGGAGAAAACGGCTTCCGGGAGCTCACGAACAGCAAGCGCGCGGTCAAGCGGCCCGAGGACCTCGAAGGCCTGAAGGTCCGCGTGGTCGGCTCGCCGATCTTCATCGAGATCTTCCGGGCGCTCGGGGCCAATCCGGTCAACATGAACTGGGGCGAGGCCCAGACGGCGTTCCAGCAGGGGACGGTGGACGGCCAGGAGAACCCGATCGCCTCGGTCATCATCCCCTACAAGCTCTGGCAGGTGCACAAGCACATCACCTTCTGGGAGTACGCCATCGACCCCGTGATCCTGGCCGCCAGCGGGGAAACCTGGAAGAGCCTGAGCCCCGAGGACCGCGACATCGTCCGGAAGGTCGGGGACGAGGTCATGGCCTGGGAGAAGAAGGCCGCCCGGGAGGGCCTGGAGGGGGCCATGACCGCGCTCGACACCCTCAAGAAGAGCGGGATGGAGGTGATCCAGCTCACCCCGGAGCAGCTCAAGGCGTTCCGGGACAAGACCCGCCCCGTCTACGACAAGTGGACGGCGGAGATCGGCGCAGAGCTGGTCCGGAGCACGGAGAAGATCGTCGAGGGCGCGAAGTAGCGCGTGCCGAGGGTGGCCGGGTCCTGATGCCCTGATGCGAGTCCGGGATCTGGCCGATCGCGCGGAGGAGCTCGTGGCGGGGACGATCCTCGCCGCGATGGCGACCCTGGCGATGGCCAACGTCGTCACCCGCTACTTCATCCGGTACTCGCTGGCCTTCACGGAGGAGCTCGAGGTCGCCGGGCTGGTGTGGGTCACGATGCTCGGCGCCGCCATCGGGTTCCGCGAGGCAGCGCACCTCGGCTTCGACGTGCTCCGCGCGCGGCTTCCCCGCTGGCCCCGCCGCCTGCTGACGATCACCGGCACCGCGCTGACCGTCTCCGCCTGCCTCGTCTTGATCTGGGGCGGGTGGCGCCAGATCCTGGCCGAGCGCGCGCTCTCCACCACCTCCGAGGCCCTCGGGCTCCCGCAGTGGCTCTACACCGCGGGCGTCCCGGCGGGGGCGGGGCTGATCGTCCTCCGGGCCCTTCAGGCGCTCCGTCGCGATCTGGGCCGCCCGCCCTGAGAGCCCGTACAGCAGTCGATGGAGGGCGGGCTGTGCGGGGACGACGGGACGCCGCGGGCTACCCGAGTTGAGCTGATGGAGGTCGCGGGCCTGTGGTTCTTCGGGCTCTTCGCGCTCCTCCTGGCGCTCGGCCTGCCGGTGGCCATCGGGCTGGGCGTGGCCAGCATCGCCGTCATCTGGCTCTTCGACCTCGGGATGGCCGGGATCAGCCCGACGTTTTACTCGAATCTGGCCAAGTTCCAGCTGCTCGCTATCCCGTTCTTCATCCTGGCCGGACTCATCCTGGAGCGCTGCGGGATCTCGCGCCGGCTGGTGGATCTGGTGAGCCTCCTGGTCGGCCCGGTCCACGGCGGCCTGGCACTGGTCGCGGTGGTCTGCTGCGTCTTCTTCGCGGGGATCTCGGGGTCGGGCCCCGCCGACACCGCCGCCCTCGGTACCGTGCTGATCCCGGCCATGGTCGCGCGCGGCTACGCGCGGCCGTTTGCTTCCGCGCTCATCGCGTCGGGCGGCTCCATCGCGATCATCATCCCGCCCTCGATCGCCTTCATCGTCTACGGCGTGATCACCAACACCTCGATCCCGGCCCTGTTCGCCGCCGGCGTGTTCCCCGGCCTGGTGGTGGGCGCCTGCCTGGCGCTTCCCGCCTACCTGTACGCCCGGCGCCACGGCTGGCGGGGCGAGCGCTGGGGGACGCCGGCCGAGATCTGGCGGGCGTTCCGCGACTCGATCTGGGGACTCCTCGCCCCGCTGATCATCCTGGGCGGCATCTACGGGGGCGTCTTCACGCCGACCGAAGCGGCCATCGTGGCCGTCTTCTATGGCCTCCTGGTGGGCGGGCTCGTGTACCGCACGCTGACCTGGGCCGGGCTCGGGTCGATCATCCGCGAAGCGGTGGTGGCGTCGGCCGTGGTGATGCTCATCGTCGGCTTCGCCGGGCTCTATTCCTGGGCCGGGTCGACCCTGGGCCTTCTCGACCGCATCACCGCCGCCATCCTGTCCGTCTCCCAGGACCCGCGGGTCGTGATCTGGCTGATCAACCTGCTCGTCTTCCTGGCCGGCTACCTCCTCGACGGCATCTCGATCTTCTACATCTTCACGCCGATCTTCATGCCGCTGGTGGCCCGCTTCGGCTGGGACCCGGTCTGGTTCGGCGTCGTGCTCACGGTGAACATCGCCATCGGCCAGGTGACGCCGCCGGTGGCCGTGAACCTCTACGTGGCCGCGAACGTGGGCCGGCTCTCCTTCGGGGAGATCTCGCGCGCGGTCTGGCCGTTCGTCGGCGCCATGCTGCTGGCCCTCGGCATCGTGACGCTCTGGCCGGAGCTCTCGCTCTGGCTGCCCCGGGCGTTCAGGCTCGGCTGAGGCCTCTCGGGAGGGGGTGTCGGAACACCCCCTCCGAGGCCTCCCCCGAAGAATCGTTGCGGCGGCAAAGGCCGCCGCTCGGAGTGGGCTACGCAGTGGTCGGCGGTGGTGTATCGGGCCCGAGGTCTTTTCACCCAACGCCGAGATCGCGCGGCGTCCCTTGACAGGCCGCGCGGCTCCGGCTAACGTCCCCACCGATCGCTCACGCTCGAACCACGGGGAGGACCTCATGCGACACGCGCGCTGGCGCCGGAATCTCGCGGCGCTCGGCGGGCTGTGGGTCGGACTGGCAGGGGTGACCGCCGCCGGGACGCCGGGCGCGCCCTCGTCGTCGGCAGCCCCCGTACCGGACGTCGTGATCGGGGCCGACGCCCCCGCGCCCGCCGCCGGCGTCGACGTGCGGTTCGTCGGGTTGAACCAGGGCGAGGGCGGGGGGCTCGCGGCGCCGGACCCCGCGTTAGCGGCGAGCGTGACGCGCGTCCTGGAGGCGACGAACAGCGCCGTCCGCCTCTTCACGCCGGCTGGCGGCGTCCTCCAGACCCGGACCCTGAACGGCTTCTTCGGCGCTCCGGGTGCGGGGCCGGCCAGCCTGCTCCACGACCCGCGGGCCTACTTCGACCGGCTCGGCCCGCACCGACGGGTCTACGTGCTCGCCGCCCAGCGGAGCGAGGCGCCGCGCACCAGCCGGCTCTGGCTGGCCGTGTCGCGGAGCGCCGAGCCGGCGGATCTCGGCTCGGCGCGCTTCCCCCTGCTCGCCGTCACGCCGGCGGGGGCGTGTGCCCTCGGGGACGAGGGCGCCGGCGGCTACTTCGGAGCCCAGGTCGACCCGGGGCTCCGGCGGTTCTGGGTCGCCGGCGAGCGGGCCGTCACCCTCGGGGGCACGTGCCAGTGGCAGACCTGGGCGGCTCGCATCGCTCCCTGAGCGACCGGCCACTCGCCTCCGGAACGGTCCGGACCGTGCCGCCTTCCCGGCCGTGAGTTCCTGCCAGCGCCTGGCCCGCCACGCGGTCCTCCTCGGCCTGGTCGCGTGCGCATGGGGCGCCGCCGACGCCGCCCCGGTCGCCGTTCGCTTCCCCGAGGGCTCTGTCCGGGGCTTCCTCGTCCTGCGCTCGGCCGCGGGCGACCTCCTGGCCGACGGTGAGCTGCTCCAGGTCCCG
>DASYQW010000326.1 GCA_036005065.1 Candidatus Methylomirabilota bacterium
GTCTCGCCCTCCTCCTGCCGGCCACGCCGGCCTCGGCCCGGGTCTACCTGCCGCGGCCTCCACCCCGGCCGCCCCCGCCGTTCAGGACCCCGCCGTGGGCGCCTCGGCGCCTCGACCCCTGGCGCTGCGCCTCAGGGTGGGCTATCGTCCCTCGGCGAGCGCTTGCCGATCTGAGCGGCACGCTCAGAGCTTCGGCAAGACGTCCTGCGCGATCCGCTCGAGCTGCTCCGGCTGGTAGCGGTAGGGGATGAGGATGATCCGGTGGACGCCGGTGGCGAGGTGGGCGCGGAGCTGGCTCACGCACTCGTCCACGCTGCCGTGGATGGCGTGGTCGATGGTCGATTCGCTCCAGGCCGCCACGTCCCACTCCGTCTGGAGCCACTGGCGCATGGGCGCGGCGGTCTCGGCGCGCGACGCGCCGACGTAGATCGCGAGCTGGTTGGTGGCGGTGAGGGCCGCCGGATCGCGGCCCGCCTCGCGCGCGTAGGCCTGTACCTTGGCCCAGCTCCGGGCGAAGCTCTCGGGGGTGTAGAAGTACGTGAGCCAGCCGTCGGCGAGCGTGCCGGCGCGCCGGAGCACGGCCTCGACGTAGCCGCCGATCAGGACGGGCGGCCGCGGGCGCTGGGCCGGCCGCGGCACCATGACCGCCTCCCGGAGGTTGAACTCGTCGACCCGCCGCGTGACTCGGGGCTCGGTCCACAGACGGACCAGGATGTCGAGGTTCCGCTCGAACTGTCGGCCGCGCTGCTTGAAGGGCACGCCCACCGCGTCGAACTCGCGCGCGTACCAGCCGGCGGCGACGCCGAGGATGAGCCGCCCGCCCGAGATGAGATCGAGGCTGCCGAGCGCCTTGGCCGTCACCACCGGGTTGCGGAGCGGCAGCACGAGGATCCCGGTCCCGAGCCGGATCCGACTCGTGCGGGCCGCGATGGCGCCCAGGATCGTGATGGAGTCGAGGATGGGGAAGGCCGGCTCCACCCCGAGCAGGATGTGGTCCCAGGCCCACAGCGACTCGAACCCGAGCGCCTCGGCGCGCTCGGCGTAGGCGAACAGCGCGCGCGGCTCCGGGATCTCTCCCGGGCCCACGAAGTTTCGAATGGCGAGGCCGAAGTCGCTCACCGGCCTACCTCCAGGCGACGTGCATGGGACCCGGGCCGGTCAGCCGAGGAACTGGCGCGCAGGATCGAGCTCCCGCAGGAGCCGTAGCTCGTCCTCGGTCGGCGGCGCCGTCGTCCGCAGGGGCTCGGCCACCGGGAACTCGAAGCCGGTGCTGGCGCGCACGTCGTCCACCGTCACGCCGGGGTGGACCGCGGCCAGGCGCATGCGCCGGCTCTCCGGCTCGAAGTCGAACACCCCCAGGGTCGTCACCACGCGCGACACCGCGCCGAAGAGGAGGCCGCTGCGCTCCCGGGCGTCGCCGCCGCCGAGGTGCCCGGGACTGGTGACGAAGTCCACCTTGGCCACGAAGCGCCGCCGCTCGTGGACGGTCAGGATGATGACCTGCCGGCAGAGCGAGATGATGTCGTTGGCGCCGCCGCTGCCGGGGAGGCGGACGCGCGGCCGGTCGTAGTCGCCGATGACGGTCGTGTTCAGGTTCCCGTACGGATCGATCTGGGCCCCGCCGATGAAGCCGACGTCGAGGAACCCGCGCTGGGCCAGCAGGAACACGTCGGTGATGGCCGGCAGCGCTTGCGCCCGGTAGGCGGCGCGCATCTCGTTGGTCGAGATCGGTAGCCAGCCCGGCTTCCAGTGGGGGCCGATGATGCCGCCCTCGACCACCATGGTGAGGTGCGGGGCGTGCGTCCGCTGGGCCAGCGCCGTCGCCAGCATGGGGGCCCCGACCCCGGTGAACACGGTTTGGTGGTCGGCCAGCTCGCGGGCCCCCATCACGGCGAGCAGCTCGGTGGCGGTGACCGTCACGTGGTCAGCTCGTGTCCGCGGCGATCGGCGTCGGCGAGGGCCGCCGCACCGAACCGCTCCAGGTACTCCGCATGCGTGGCCGGTCCGTAGACGAACCGCTCGAGGTACTCGGCCACCGCCGCCGCTCCCCGGGCCTCGATCGCGGCCACGTACTCCGAGAAGTGGGCCACCTCGGCGTCGTAGCGGCCGTAGCATTCGTGCGGGTAGGCGCCGTAGGGGACGGGGACGAGGGCATCGACGATGAAGCCCGGGATCACGGTGCGATCGGGGTGACGCCGGATCTCGTCCTCGTCCACGATCTCCTCGGTGGTGACCAGGACGGTGGTGGCCGCGCGGGCGATGTCGGCATCCATGTGGGGATACCCGTCGATCTGGCAGTTGCCGAAGCGATCGGCCCGCTGAACGTGGAGGAGCGCCACGTCGGGGAACAAGGCCGGCACCGCGTGGAGGGTCGCCCCCGTGTACGGGCACGTCACCGTCTTCGCGCCGCCGACGCCCATGAGGTCGGACCCGAGCATCGTGAGGGCCGGCACGAACGGCACGCCCATGGCGGCGGCCCGGTAGCGAAGCCCGAGCGCGAGGTGGCTCCACTCCTCGATCGGCACCCGGCCGGACTCGACGTACTCGCGGACGATCCGCGACAGCCCCCACGGGAGCCCGATGCCCATCCAGGAGGTGACGACCTTCTCGACCGCGCCGGCGACCATGCACCACTCGCCCTCGTAGCACATGAGGTTACGGGAGATGGTGAGGCCCCGGGGCCGCCGGCGGAGGAGCGCCCAAATCAGGGCCAGCGGCGTGCGGCTGTAGAGACAGCCGCCGAAGGCGACGTGGCTTCCGTCGGCGACGCGGGCGACCGCGGCCTCCAGGGTAGCCAGCTTCTCTCCAGCCGACTTCGCCTTGGCCTCGAGCCGGCGCCGGGCCGCGCGGAAGTCCACCTCCCGGTCTATCGCTCCCATCAGCCCTCAGGCTGGGTCACTCGATGACCACGTTCGCTCGCACCAGCACCGACTGGGGAAACGTGAGACCCAGGGCCTTCGCCGTCTTGCGGTTGATCGCCAGCTCGAGCTCGGTGGGCTGCTCCACGGGGAGATCGGCAGGCCGGGTCCCCTTCAGGATCTTGTCGAGGTAGCCGATCCGGTAGATCTTCCCCGCCGGCTGCGCGTCGGCGGCGCGCGGCGTCGCGAGGACGCCGAGCATCATCAGGCCGATGAGGACGAGTGTTGAAGCCGTCATGCTTCCTGGGCCCCAGCACCGGGGGCAAATCACGTGCGCGCTCGCCGGCGGGATTCGTTTACTCCCGGACGATACCGTGGCCCGCTCCTGAGTGTCAATTCCCCATTTGACAAGGCGCACCGGATGGTTCATGACTTCCGACGGTGAGGACGTGATGGGAGCCCGCTACTTCGGGGCGGCCGTCAAGCGGCGCGAGGACCCGCGTCTGCTCCGTGGCGAAGGGCGCTTCGTGGACGACATCAAGCTGCCCGGCCTGCTCCACGCGGCGTTCGTGCGGAGCGTCCACGCCCACGCCCGGCTCCGCGCCGTCCGCACTGACGAGGCGCGGCGGCTCCCCGGCGTGATCGCCGTCTTCACCTTCGACGACCTCGCGCCCTGGATGAAGCCGCTGCCGCTGTTCGGCGCGGTCCCGCCCGGTCTCGCGGCCCGCGTCGCGGTGACGCTGAAGCAGATCCCCCAGCGCGCGCTGGCCCGCGACACGGTGCGCTACGTCGGCGAGATCATCGCCATGGTGGTCGCCGAGAGCCGCGCCCTCGCCGAGGACGCCGCCGAGCTGGTCTCCGTGGAGTACGAGCCGCTCCCGGTCGTGACCGACCTGGTGGCCGCCGCCGAGCCGGGGAGTCCGCTCATCCACGCCGAGTGGGGCGACAACGTCGCCGTCTTCTTCCCGACGGGGTTCGGAGACCCCGCCACCGTCTTCCGCGAGGCGCCGGTCCGCGTCGGCGAGCGCTTCACCATCCAGCGCTACGTCGGCATGCCGATCGAGACCCGGGGCGTGCTGGCCCAGTGGGACGCCCGGGACGGGAGCCTGACGACCTGGAACGGGACCCAGGTCGTGCACTTCGTCCAGCAGGGCCTGGCGACCGCGCTCGAGCTGCCGCCCCACAAGGTCCGGGTGATCGCGCCGGACGTGGGCGGGGGCTTCGGGACCAAGGCCAATGGCTACCCGGAGGACCTCCTGGTCCCGCTGGCCGCCCGGCACTGCCGGCGGCCGGTCAAGTGGACCGAGGACCGGCGCGAGCACATGATGGCCGCCGCCCACGCGCGGGGCCAGGTCCACGACATCGAGATCGCCGCCACGCGCGACGGCCGGATGCTCGCCGTGCGCGATCGGATCTGGATGGACCTCGGCGCCTACAACAGCTGGGGCATCGTGCTGCCCTACAACACGGTGGCCCACCTCCTGGGCCCGCACCGGGTGCCGAACCTGGCCGTCGAGTGCCGGGGCGTGGTAACCAACAAGACGCCGAACGCGCCCTACCGCGGGGCCGGCCGGCCGGAGGCGGTCTTCGCCATGGACCGGATCGTGGACTGTCTGGCCCGGGGGCTTCGGATGGACCCGGCCGAGCTCCGACGCCGGAACTACCTCACCGCGGCCGACATGCCATACGAGCTCCAGATTCCCTATCGCGACGGGAACCCGCTGATCTACGACAGCGGCGACCACCGGGCCACCCTCGAGGCCGCGCTGGCCGCCGTCGGGTACGACGCCTTCCGCCGGGAGCAGGCCGATCTTCGCGCGCGCGGGATCCATCGCGGGATCGGCATCTCGGGGTACGTCGAGGGGACGGCCATCGGGCCCTTCGAGGGCGCCACCGTCCGGCTCGACGCCTGGGGCCGGGCGCTGGTGGCAACCGGCGCCGCCAGCCAGGGCCAGGGGCACGAGACCTCCTTCGCCCAGATCGCCGCCGACGCGCTCGGCATCCCGCTCGACTGGGTGACCGTGGTGGGCGGCGACACCGCCGCCATCCCGTTCGGGGTCGGCACCTTCGCGAGCCGGAGCGCGGTCAACGCCGGGACGTCGATCCACGCGGCGGCCGGCCGGGTGCGGGAGAAGCTGGTCGCCGCGGCAGCGGCGCTCCTGGAGGCGGCACCCGCGGACATCGAGATCGAGGAGGGCGTGGTCTCCGTGCGCGGCGCGCCGGCCTCCCGGCTGCCGCTGGCCCGGGTGATCCAGCAAGCGTTGCCGACCTTCGCCCGGCCCGGCCCGGTGGCGCCCGATTTCGAGGCGACCGCCTACGAGCACCAGCCGACGGTCACCTACACGAGCGCCGTGCACGTCGCGTGCGTCGAGGTGGACGTGGAGACAGGCGCGGTGCGGCTTCTCCGCTATGTCGTCGCCCACGACTGTGGTCGGGTCATCAACCCTCTGATCGTGGAGGGGCAGATCCACGGCGGCGTCGCCCAGGGGGTCGGCGGGGCGCTGCTCGAGGAGATGGTCTACGACGGGCAGGGCCAGCTCCTGACGGGCTCCTTGATGGACTACCTGGTGCCGACCGCCGCCGAGCTGCCTGACATCGAGACCGTCCACCTCGAGTTCCCGTCGCCACGGAACCCGCTCGGGATGAAGGGGGTTGGCGAGGGTGGCGCCATCTCGCCGCCGGCGGCCATCGCCAATGCGGTCGAGGATACGCTGGCGCCCTGGGGGGCGCGGGTGACGCGCGCCCCCCTCAGCCCGGCCGTGGTGCTCGCCATGCTGACCCCGAACACCGCCGCGCGCCCGTGAAGCCGGCCCCCTTCGACTACGTGCTGGCGCGGAGTGCCGCCGAGGCGCTCGACCACCTCGGGCAGGTGGGCGCCGACGGCAAGGTCCTGGCGGGCGGTCAGAGCCTCATCCCGACGCTGAACTTCCGCCTGGCCCGGCCGCGCCTCCTGGTGGACATCAACGGCGCGACGGAGCTCGCCGGCCTTCGCGAGGCCGACGGCACGCTGACCGTCGGGGCGCTCGTTCGCCAGCGGACCCTCGAGCGCTGGGCGCGTACCCGGCTGCCTCTCTTCGCGGACGCGCTGCCGCTGGTCGGGCATCTGGCGACCCGAACGCGCGGCACCGTCGTCGGCAGCCTGGTCCACGCCGACCCGGCCGCCGAGCTGCCGGCGCTTTTGCTCGCCTGCGACGGGGCCGTGGTCGCCCGCGGCCGCGCCGGGGAGCGCGTGATCCCGGGCCGCGACCTCTACCGCGGCCCGCTCACCACCGCGCTTGACCCGGACGAGCTGGCGACGGAGGCGCGCTTCGCCCTGCCCGGCGACGATGCCGGGTGGGGGTTCGCCGAGGTGGCCCGCCGGCACGGCGACTTCGCGCTGGCCGGCGCGGCGGCCCTCGTGTGGCGCGATCCGGCGGGACGGGTCACGCGGGCGCGGCTCGCCTTCTTCGGAGTGGGCGGCACGCCCGTCCTGGCCGGGGTCGCCGAGCGCGTGCTCGCCGGCGAGACGCCGACGCCATCGCGGATCGCGGAGGCGGCGCGCGCCGCGGCCGCGACCCTCACGCCGGAGGCCGACCTCCACGCGACGGTGGAGTACCGCCGGCGGGTGGCCGCCGTCCTGGCCGAGCGCACGCTCGCCGCCGCTGCCGGGCGAGCCCGGCTTCCGCGATGACGCGCGCGATCCGCTGTCGCGTCAACGGGCGCGCGGTCGCGGGCGAAGCCGAGCCCCGGACCTCGCTGGCCGACTTCCTGCGCGAGGGCCTCGACCTCACCGGAACCCACGTCGGGTGCGAGCACGGGGTCTGCGGAGCGTGCACCGTCCTGCTCGATGGCGAGCCGATCCGGAGCTGCCTCATGCTGGCCGTCCAGGTCGACGGCCGGGAGCTCACGACGATCGAGGGGCTGGCTCCCGCCGAGGGGCTGCACCCGCTGCAGGCCGCCTTCCAGGACAAGCACGGCCTCCAGTGCGGTTTCTGCACCCCGGGGATCATCCTCACCGCCTACGCCTATCTCCAGGAGCATCCGGCGCCCAGCCGCACGGAGATCCGGGAGATGCTGGCCGGCAGTCTCTGCCGGTGCACCGGCTATCACTTCATCGTGGACGCCATCGAGGCTGCCGCCCTGGAGCTCAAGGGAGACCCGACCCCTTGACCTGCCTCGGTCAGGGAGCGCGGGGAAGCCCCCGGTAGGTCTCCGGCGCCAGCCGCGCGAACAGGAGGGCCACGAGGCCCAAGAGCGCGGCGGTGGTGGCCAGGGCGGCGTTGACGTCGAAGAGATCGGTGATCAGCCCGAGCGCGATCGGGCCCACGACGTAGCCGACGTCGCTCAGCATGCGGAAGGTGCTCATGGCGGCCGCCTGCATCCCGGCCGGCGCCACATCCGCGGCATAGGCGGCGGGCGCAGCGCCACCCACGCTGATGGCCGCGCTCCAGATCACGCACCCGGCC
>DASYQW010000327.1 GCA_036005065.1 Candidatus Methylomirabilota bacterium
TCGAAGATCCGGTAGCAGAAGACGGCCCGCGGACCGCCTCCGGCCGGGGGACGCGGGTTGAGGAACGAGCCGAGCGGGGCCTCGATATGGAGCGGGCGGAAGGCGCCGTCGTTCTGGGGGCCGTAAGGATCGGTCAGGCACTTCACCGCCGCGTAGCAGTACGAGCGCGTGTAGTTGAGGTAGGAGTTCATCCCCGACTCGGTCTGGGGCCCGGTGCCATCGAAGTCGATGAAGACGTCCTCGCCGCGGACGGTGACGGTGACGAAGAGGCGCATGGGTGGCGTGTCCGGCCCGCAGTCGTCCATGAAGTCCTCGAAGGGGTAGACGCCGTCGGGGATGGCGCGGATCGCCTCCCGGACCTTGGCCTCGGTGCGGGCCATGACCTGGGTCATGGCGGCGCGCACGGTGTCGTAACCGTGGCGCTGGACCAGGTCCATGAACCGGAGCTCCCCGACCCGGAGCGAGTTGCGCTGGGCGCGGAGATCGCCCAGCATCGAGTCGGGCATCCGCGTGTTGGCCAGGATGATGGCGAGGACGTCCTCCTGCTCCTCGCCCGCCTTCCACGGCCGGACCGGCGGCAGATGGAGCCCCTCCTGGAAGTAGTCGAACACGCCCTCGACCGCTTGACTGCCCGGCCGCATCCCGCCGACGTCGGTGTGGTGGAGGATGTTGGCGGCGAACCCGATGAGCCGGCCGTCGGCGTGAAACGCCGGCTGGATCATGAAGAAGTCGGGGAAGTGCCCGGAGCCGAGGAAGGGACTGTTGAACAGCACGACGTCGCCGGGCCGGAGGCGGTTGCCGGGAAACGCCGCGAGGGCGTTCTTGGCCGCGAACGACATGGCGCCCATGTGGCCCGGGCTGTACGGCCCCTGGGCGACCATGCGACCGTCGGGATCGAAAAGGCACACCGAGAAGTCCTGGCCCTCCCGCGCCTGCTGGGAGTGGGCCGTGCGGTGAACGGTGGTACCGACCTCGACGGTGATGGACTGGAGGCCGCCCCAGATGACTCCGAGGGTGATCGGATCCACACCGCTCATGACTCAAGGCTCACGAGCAGGTTCGCCCAGGGGTCGACCTCGGCCACGGCGCGCGGGGGCAGCACCGTGGTCGATTCGGCCTCTTCGACCACCGCGGGGCCGGCCAGGCGGGCGCCCACCGGCAGTCGCCCGCGGTCGTAGATCGGGCAGGGGACGTAGTCGCGAAATTCCGGAAAGTACACCGGCCGATCCGGTTTCCGCGCCTCGCTCACCTGCCGGGTCCCCGGCCGGTGCGCTGGCAGTCGGAGGTCGGGGCCGGCCCCGCTCACCGTCACACCGACCGTGACCAGCTCGACCTCCGCCTTCGGGTCGGCGTAACCGTAGCGCTGGGCATAGGCGGCGTGGAAGGCCTCGCGCAGCGCGCCGAGGGGACCATCGGGAAACGGCACCGTCAGCTCGTACCCCTGCCCCACGTAGCGCAGCTCGGCGTTCCGCATCACCCCCAGCGGGCCGGTCACCCCCGCCTCGCGCACCACCGCGCTGCCGGCGGCCGCCATTTCGTCCAGGACCCGCCCGAGATCCGCCGCGTCGAGCGCGCCGAGCCGCGTCACGTACGAGCGCGAGAGATCGAACTTCACGTCGGCGGCCAGGAGCCCCAGGGCCGAGGTCACGCCGGCGGCGGCGGGGAGGATCACGCGCGGGATGCGGAGGGCCTGGGCCAACCGGCAGCCGTGGACCGGGCCCGAGCCCCCGAAGGCGGCGAAGGCGAGACGGCGCGGATCGTAGCCGCGCTCGATCGAGACGACGCGCGTCGCCAGCTCCATGTTGGTGTTCACGATCTGATGGACGCCCCACGCGGCCTCGGCCACCGTCAGCCCGAGCGGGCCCGCGAGGGCGGTCGCGATCCCCCGGCGCGCCCCCTCGACGTCGAGCCGCATCTGGCCGCCGAGGAAGTAGTCGGGGTTGAGGTAGCCGAGCACCAGGTTGGCGTCGGTGACGGTGGGCTCGCTCCCCCCCGCCCCGTAGCAGATGGGGCCGGGGTCGGCGCCGGCCGAATCGGGCCCGACCGTGATCACGCCCATCGCGACCCGGGCGATGGAGCCGCCGCCGGCGCCGATCTCGACGAGGTCGATGGCCGGGATCGTCATCGGAATGCCGCTGCCCGGCTGCAGGCGCACCCGGTGCAGCTCGAACTCGCGGATCGTCTGCGGCCGGCCGCCGACGACGAGCGAGAGCTTGGCGGTGGTGCCGCCCATGTCGAAGGCGACCAGGTCGGCATGGCCGGTGAGCTTGCCGTAGGCCGCCGCCATCAGGGCCCCGGCCGCCGGACCCGACTCGATCATCCGCACCGGGAAGCGGGCCATCGTCTCGGCGGTGGCGATCCCGCCCGCGGACTGCATGACGAACAGCCGCCCGCGATAGCCGAGATCGGCCAGGGCGCGCTCCAGCCGCTCCAGGTAGTCGCGGACCGCGGTCATGACGTAGGCGTTGACAACGGTGGTCGAGGTCCGCTCGTACTCCCGGATGACGGGCGAGACCTCGGAGGAGAGGCTGACCGCGATGTCGGGGGCCTCCTCGCGGACGATCTGGGCCGCCCGGCGCTCGTGGGTCGGGTTCGCGTAGGCGTGGAGGAAGCAGACCGCGAGCGTCGTGATCCCCTCTTTGGCGAGTCCCCGTACGGTGACCCGCAGCTCGGCTTCGTCGAGCGGCGTCAGCACCTCGCCGTCGAAGGCGATCCGCTCGGTGACCTCGCGGATGCGCGAGCGAGGGACGAGCGGGGCCGGCTTCTCGATGAACAGGTCGTAGACCTGATACCGTTTCTCCCGGCCGATGACGAGCACATCGCGGAAGCCACAGGTGGTGAGGAGGGCCACGTGGCGGCCCTTGCGCTCGATGACGACGTTGGAGCCGAGGGTGGTGCCGTGAACGGCCTGGGCCAGGTCGGACCAGCCGAGCTCCGCTCGCGCGACCAGCTCCCGCAGCCCGTCCACGGACGCGCGAGCGGGGTCGTGGGAGGTGGTGAGGCGCTTACCGGTCAGGAGCCGGCCGTCGCTGGCCTGGAGGACGAAGTCGGTGAAGGTGCCGCCGACGTCGAACCCGACCCGGAAGGATTGTCCGTGGTCTATTGGGAGCCCGGGCGCGGGTAGGCGTGCTTGCCCGACGCGATCTCGGCGGGCCACAGCGTCACGTACTTGCCCTCCTGGATCTGGGTCGGGAACGGGTTGAGGGTGCCCTGGCCGGTCTGGGCGTCGAACTTCAGCCGGCCGCTGATCGTCTCGATGTCGAGGCCCTTGATGGCGGCCAGGAGCTTCTCCCGGTCGAGCGTGCCCGCCTTCTCCAGCGCGGCGATCAGGGTCTCGAAGCCGAAGTAGTGGATCGAGGACCACGGGTAGTCCTCGACCTTGACGTTGAGCTTCTGGAGCAGCTCCTCGAACGGCTTCGAGTTGCCCGCCTTGACGCCCGGCATCCAGTACGCCTCGCCGGTGACCAGGTTGGCGTTGCGGATCCCGACCGCGCCGTAGAAGGCGACCCCGTGGTGGATCATGTGGAACTCGCGGGGGCTCAGCCCCTGCTCGAGCGCTTGCTTGAAGAAGGTCACCTCGCGGGCCGGGAAGGCCGACAGGTAGACGATGTCCGGGTTGGCGGCCTTGAGCTTGGTGATGATGGGCGTGAAGTCCTGGGTGGCGACCGGGAAGTACTCCTCGACCTTGACCTCGAGCCCGACCGACTTGGCCTTGGGGATGGAGCCCGAGCCGACCTCTTTGGGGTGGGGCGTGTCCTCGATCACGAAGCCGATCGACTTCGCCTTGCCCTCGGCCTTCAGCATGTCGAAGTAATGGTGCGACCACTTGGTGCCGTCGTCGATGACGCCGAGCAGCCACTTGAAGCCGCGCTTGAAGATGCCGGTCGAGTTGGCCTCGAGCGCCAGCATCGGGATCTGGTGCTTCTCGGCGACGGTGGATGCCGCCACGGTGATCGGCGAGGAGTAGGGACCGAGCAGGACGTGGACCTTGTCCTCGGTCACGAGCTTCTCGTAGAGGCGGACCGCGACCGGGGGCTGCGAGGTGTCGTCGTACACGATCACCCTGAGGGGCAGCTTCTTGCCGTACTCCTTCAGCATGACGCCGCCCCTGGCGTTGATCGTTTCCGCCCACAGCTCCATCATCTTCTTGAAGTGGCCGACCTCGGCCGAGGCCGGTCCCGTCACGGCCACCGTGGCGCCCACCCGGACCTCGGTGGGGGCCTGGGCCGAGGCTCCCGGCGCGAGGCCGAGCCCCACGCCGACCGCGAGCAAGAGGGCGATGATGGACAGCGGGATGTGCCGGTGTGTCATCGGGAGTCCTCCCGTGGTCGGGAAGTGGCGGTCAGGGCAGCGGAAACGGTGCTCTCACTGTAGGAGAATCATCCCGGCGGGTCAAGCACCGGGTACGCCGGCCCGCGGCGGATCGGCTCACGGTCCTGACTCGTCCGGACCCAGCGCGATGGCGCCGGCGGCGGCCAGCCGCTCGATCTCGGCGCGCCCGAGCCCGAGCTCTTCCAGGACCTCGGCCGTGTGTTCTCCGAGTCGCGGCGCCGGACGGCGGATGCCGACCGGGACCGCCGAGCCCTGGAAAGGCAGACCGAGCATGCGCACCCGTCCGTAGCCGGGCTGCTCCGTCTCGGTGACGAGGCCGAGATGGCGGACCTGGGGGTCCTCGAAGACCTCGTCGAACTCGTAGAGCGGCCCGGCGGCGATCGAGGCCGCCTCGAAGCGCGCGACCCACTCGGCCGTCGGCGCGGTGGCGAGCACGGTCTCGATGCGCGCCACGAGCTCCGCCCGGTGAGCGAGGCGGCTCTCGTTCGTCGCGAACCGCGGCTCGCTCCCCAGCGCCTCGTCCCCCAGGACGCGACAGAAGCGCTCCCACTGGTCGGGATTCATGAGGACGATGCTCAGGTACCCGTCCGCCGTGCGGTATGTCTCCGCCGGGGTCAGGTTGGGATTACGGTTGCCCTCCCGGCCCGGCCGACGGCCGGTATGCAAGTAGTGGGCGACCGGGTCGGGCAGGAGTCCCAGGGTCGACGCCAGGAGGCTCACGTCGAGGTACTGGCCCTCACCGGTGCGGACGCGGTGGACGAGCGCGGCGTTGACGGCGCCGAAGGCGACGTGGGCGGCCGCCACGTCGGCGACCGACCCGCCCACCTTCGTCGGCGGGTGGCCGGGCATGCCGGTGATCGCCATCAGCCCGCTCATCGCCTGGGCGATCGAGTTGTAGCCGGGCCGCCGCGCATAGGGGCCGGTCTGGCCGAACCCGGTGACCGAGAGATAGACCACGGCCGGGTTGACCGCCCGCACCGCGGCGTAGCCGAGGCCGAGGCGGTCGGCCCCGCCGGGCAGGAAGTTCTCGATGACGACGTCGGCGCGTCGCGCGAGCTCGAAGGCGAGCTTGGTGCCTTCGGGATGCTGAAGCTCGACGGCGATGCCGCGCTTGTTCCGGTTCACGGCCGCGAAGACGGCGCTCATCCGCCCGTCGCCGCGAAGGGACCGGAGGTCGTCACCGCGCCGGGGCCGCTCCAGCTTCACGACGTCGGCGCCGAGGTCGCCGAGCAGCATCGCGCAGTAAGGGCCGGCGATGACGCGGGAGACGTCGAGGACCCGGATGCCCTCCAGCATCATTCGCGGCCCTCGCGGTCCAGGAAGCCCTCCGTCATCGCGTTCACTTCGGGGAATCCCGTCCGGGCGATGGCGTTGATGCGCGCCTTCACCTCGGCCAGCGGGCGGAACGGCTTGGCCGCCAGCCTCTCGGCGTACTCCCGCACCGCCTTGGCCAGCTCGGCGCCCGGGACTACGCGATGGAGGAGCCCCAGGGCTCGGGCCTCGGCGGCCGGGTAGCGGCGGCCTTCCATGATGAGCTCCTTGGCCCGGGCCGGCCCGACCAGTCGCACCAGGCGGGTGGTGGACCCGACGCCGAGGGGCACGCCGAGGTCCACCTCCGGAATCCAGAGCTCGGCCTCGGCGGCCGCCCAGCGGAAGTCGCAGGCCAGCGTGAGGCCGACGCCGCCCCCGACGGCGTGGCCGTTGATCATGGCGATGGTGGCCTGCTCGAGGTTCTCGAGGAGGCCCATGGCCCGCTCGAAGAGCCGCCGGAACTGGCTCTTGCGGGCCAGGAAGACCTGCCGCCGCTCTTCTTCCGACATCGTGCTCTTGAGCCTGGCGTCGGCGCCCGCCGAGAAGACCGGCGGCGCGCCGGTGACGACCACGACCCGCGTGCTCGCGTCGTCGCGCAGCTCGGCGAAGGCCGCGGCCAGCTCGGCCAGCATCTCGTCGCTCAGCGAGTTGCGCCGGTCGGGTCGGTTCAGGGTCACCGTCGCGACGCGACCGTCGCGGTCGAGCGTGACGTTCCG
>DASYQW010000328.1 GCA_036005065.1 Candidatus Methylomirabilota bacterium
GATCGAGAAGTACTGGAGACAGTCATGAAGGTCACCTACGACGAGGCCACGGATACCCTTACGGTCATCTTTCGGGACGCACCGGTTGCCGAGAGTGACGAAGACAAGCCCGGCGTGATCCTGGATTACGACCAGGCGGGAAACCTCGTATCCGTAGAGGTTCTCGAGGCCTCGAAGCGTGTACAAGAGCCCCGGTCGGTCACGCTGACGCTAGGCGCGCAGGGCTGAGCTGGGGATGAGCCAGCGGGGCGTGGATCCCGGCGTCGAGCCCGCGGCGGCGCGGATCCTCGAGGGGCTCAACGCGGCCCAGGTCGCCGGGGTCACCCACGACCAGGGGCCGCTCCTCATCGTGGCTGGCGCCGGAACGGGCAAGACCACCGTTCTGGCCCGGCGCATCGCCTATCTGATCGCCACCCGGCACGCCCGTCCCGAGGAGATCCTCGCGCTCACGTTTACCGACAAGGCGGCGCTCGAGATGGAGGAGCGCGTCGACGTGCTGGTCCCCTACGGCTACGCCGACGTCCGCATCTCGACCTTTCACGCCTTCGGCGACTGGCTCCTCCGGGAAAACGCGCTCGAGGTGGGGCTGACGCCGGCCTTCCGGGTCCTGAACCGGGCCGAGCAGGTGATCTTCCTGCGCGACCGCCTCTTCGAGCTGCCCCTCGCCCACTACCGCCCCCTCGGCGACCCCACCCGACACCTCCACGCGCTCCTCGCGCTCTTCGGCCGCGCCAAGGACGAGGACGTCTCACCCGAGGCGTACCTGGCGTACGCGGAAGCGCTGGCCACCGAGGCCGCCGGGGGCGCCGCCCCGAGCGGGCCGGACGACGCCGAGCGGCGCGACCGGGCTGCGCGCGACCTCGAGCTGGCCCGGGCCTACGCCACCTACCAGACGCTGATGGCTCGCGAGGGGTTCGTCGACTTCGGGGATCAGATCGTCTACGCGCTGCGCCTGTGCCGGGAGCGGCCCTATGTCCTGGCTCGCTACCAGCGTCGGTTCCGGTACATCCTGGTCGACGAATTCCAGGACACCAACTATGCCCAGTTCGAGCTGGTGAAGCTGCTGGCCGCCCGCCACCGGAACGTGACGGTCGTCGGTGACGACGACCAGGCCATCTTCCGCTTCCGGGGCGCCTCCATGAGCAACATCCTCGGCTTCGACCGCGCCTACCCGGACGCCCGCCGCGTGGTGCTCACCGCGAGCTACCGCTCCGGGCAACGGCTCCTCGACGCCGCCTACCGGCTCATCGGGCACAACAACCCCGATCGCCTGGAGGTCGCCGAGGGGATCGACAAGCGCCTGGTCTCCGCGGTCGGAGACGGATCCGACCCCGTCCACCTCCACTTCGAGACGGTGACCCAGGAAGCCGACCACGTGGCGGCGGCCATCGAGGCCGAGGTGGCGGCGGGGGCGGCGCGCTACGAAGACTTCGCCATCCTGGTCCGGTCCAACAACGACGCCGATGCCTTCCTCCGGTCCCTCAACATGCGCGGCATCCCCTGGACCTTCTCCGGAAACCAGGGACTCTACGGCCGCCCCGAGGTCCGGCTCCTCATCGCGTTCCTCCGGGTGGTGGCCCATCCCGACGACGCGGTGAGTCTCTTTCACCTCGCCGCCTCTCTCCTCTACGGCGTGCCGGCGGTGGACCTGACCCGCTGCGGCACCTACGCCGACCGGCGGCACCGCTGGCTCTTCGACGTCCTGCGGGGGCTCGACGGCCTCGGCGAGGTGCGGGACGGTCTCTCGCCCGAGGGCCTGGAGGCGATCGGACGGCTCGTCAAGGACCTCGAGCGCTACATGACGCTGGCTGGCGAGCTCTCGGCGGGTGAGCTGCTGTATCGCTTCCTCGAGGACTCGGGGTGGCTCGCGCGGATGTCGAAGGCCGCGGGCGCCCGAGAGGAGGCCGAGGTCCAGAACGTCGCCAGGTTCTTCCGGCGCATCGGGGAGGCGGCGGCCGTGCTCCGGTCGGACCGGGTCCGGGAGTTCGTGAACCACCTCGATGCGCTCATCGAGGCCGGGGAGGACCCGGCGGTCGCGGAGGCCGAGGCCGACGTGCCGGCCGTCCGCCTCCTGACCGTCCACAAGGCCAAGGGGCTCGAGTTTCCCGTGGTCTTCGTGGTCGGGCTCGTCCAGGGTCGGTTCCCGTGGCCCAGCCGGGCCGACGTCCTGGAGCTCCCGGACGTGCTGGTCAAGGACGTGCTTCCCGCGGGCGACTTCCACATCCAGGACGAGCGCAGGCTCTTCTACGTGGCCATGACCCGCGCCAGGCGCGCCCTCTTCCTGACGTCGGCCCGCGACTACGGGGGGAGGCGGGAGCGCAAGGTGAGCCAGTTCGTCCTGGAGGCGCTGGACCTCGGGCGCGATGCGGCCCGGCCGTTTCGGAACACGGCCCTGGAGGAGCTGCGGCGGGCGGCCGCCCCCCCGCAGTACGCCGATCCGGCCCTGGCCGAGGAGCCGCCCCTTCCCCCCGACGCTCCCCTCGAGCTCTCCCACCGGCAGGTCGACGACTACGAGACCTGTCCGCTCAAGTACCGCTACATCCACGTGCTCCGTGTGCCGATCCGGCGCCACCACGCGGTGGTCTACGGCGAGACCCTCCACCGCGCCGTCGAGCACTACTTGCGACGTCGCGCGGCCGGGCTCTACACGCCCCTGGAGGACCTCCTCGTCGTCTTCGAGCGGGAGTGGCGCAACGAGGGCTTCCTCACCTGGGCCCACGAAGCGGCCCGCAAGCAGGCCGGGCGGGCGGCGCTGACGCGCTTCTGGCACGAGGAGGAGGCGTCCGGGGCGAAGCCGACCCACGTGGAGCGCGAGTTCGGCTTCGCCCTGGGCCCCGACCGGGTACGCGGCCGCTGGGATCGCGTGGACGAGGCCGACGGAGCCGCGGTCATCATCGACTACAAGTCCTCGGACGTCCGCGAGCTGGAGCGGGCGGAGGTGCGGGCGGCCGAGAGCCTCCAGCTCAAGCTCTACGCGCTGGCCTGGCGGGAGATGGTCGGGCGCCTACCGGCCCGAGTGGAGCTACGGTTCCTCGAGTCCGGGGTGGTGGGTCGCGCCGTGCCCTCCGACGAGGACGCTGGCGAGGCCGCCGACGCCGTCAGGACCGCCGCGGCCGGCATCCGCGCCCGCCACTTCGCGGCGAAGCCCTCCTTCCAGGCCTGCCGCTACTGCGCCTACAACCAGATCTGTCCCTACACGGCCAGTCGCGCATAGCTCGCGGAGGGGGATCGCCACGACGCCCGGGGCCACCGGGACTCGTTCGCGCAGGTCGGCGGGTGCTCAGGCGAATGCGAGCGGCTCGCCGGCCTGGAACCAGCGGGGCGGGCGCCCCCGGAGAAACAGCTTGACCCGCCCGGTGCCGAGGACGGTCGCCGCGTCGTCCTCGACGCGCAGGAGTGTCCCTTCCTCGATGCCCACCACGGGATTGTCGCGCACCAGCAGGTACTCCCCGATCCGCTCGTCCCGGGTCTCGCTCCCCGGGGCCATGGCCGGATCGGTTTCCTTGTAGTGCGGATTGATGTTGAAGGGGACCAGGCTCAATGCCTCGAAGGCGGTGAACCCGACGACGTTCCAGTCGTTGGTCGTCAGGATGTTCGGGCCGGCGACGTTGGCGCCGGCGCTCGACCCGATGTACGGAAGCCCGGCCCGGACGCGCTCGCGGATCGCCGAGACAAGCCCCGACCCGGAGAGCCGCTCGAGGAGCGCGTAGGTGTTCCCGCCGCCCACGAAGACCGCCTCGGCCCGGGCCAGGGTGGGCAGGGGGTCGCGATCCCAGCGGAGGTGGTCGACGATGAGCCCGGTGGGCTCCGGCTCGAGAGCCGCCCGCGCCAGCGCGTGATACGACTCCTCGTCCTTGAGGGAGGCCGCGGTCACGAAGGCCAGGCGCCGGGCCGACCCGAGGAAGACGGCGATCGCTCCCCGGCAATGCTCCAGGAAAGGCCGACCGGAGTTGCTGATCAGGAGCACGCGCACGAGCGCGAGGATACCACACGGTATGGCGAGCGGTCGGGCCCGCGGCGGTCCGCCGCCTCCCCCTTGACGCTCGGGCGCCGCCTACCTTACGGTGACGGCGGGATCGACGCTTTCGCTCGAGGGAGACGTGCGCGCTGCACGCCGCGGGGCCGGGCGTGCGCAGGGAGGGTGCGATGGCCGAGACGGTCCGACGGGTGCAGTACTTCTACGTCATGTCCCCCGACAAGCCCGGCGAGGGGGCCCGGGCGCTCGACACCCTGAAAGAGGCCGGAGTGAACCTCCTCGCGTTCTCGGGGTTCCCGGCCGGCAAGCGCGCCCAGCTCGACTTCGTGCCGGAAGACCCGGCGGCGTTCCGGGCGGCCGCCCGGAAGGCGAAGTGGAAGGTGACCGGACCGAAGGTCGCCTTCCTGGTCGAGGGCGACGATCGCCCGGGGGTCGTGGCCGACATCCTGGGCAAGCTGGCCGCCGCCAAGGTCAACGTGACGGCGACGGACGCCGTCTGTGCCGGCGGCGGGCGCTTCGGCGTGCTCCTGTGGGTGAAGCCGAGAGACGTCAACCGGGCTGCCAAGGCGCTGGGGGCCGCCTAGGCTCATGCACATCGAGATCCGGCGCTGACTCATCTGACGGGACTTGCGCGCCCGGGCCGGGCGCCTGGCCACATCGATCGAGCAGACGCTGGGAGTGCGTCCCCGGATCCGGGTCGGCGGGTTCCAGGCCTTCGACGTCTACGTGGACGGCCGACTCGTCTACGGCCGGAAGCGGGACGGCGAGCTCCCGAGTGACGAGGCGATCCTCGCCCGCATCCGCTCGATAGAAGGAGGCTCGGCATGACCCATGACCTCGTGATCCGCGGCGGTCTCCTGGTGGACGGCACCGGGGCCCCCGCCCGTCGGGGCGACCTCGCGGTGAACGGCGACCGGATCGCCGGGCTGGGCGTCGTCGAAGACCGCGGCCGGTGGGAGATCGACGCCGGCGGGCTCGTCGTCACCCCCGGCTTCATCGACCCCCACACGCACTACGACGCCCAGCTCACCTGGGACCCCCTGGCGTCGTGCTCGTCGTGGCACGGGATCACCACCCTCGTGACGGGGAACTGCGGCTTCACGATCGCCCCCTGCCGGGCCGGGGATCGCGAGACCATGATGCGCATGCTCCAGTACGTCGAGGGCATGTCGCTGGGAGCGATGCAGAAGGGCATCCGCTGGGACTTCGAGGGCTTTGACGAGTACCTGGACGTGCTCGAGCGTAGCGGGCTGTGGGTGAACGTGGGCGCGCTCCTCGGCCACTCGGCGATTCGGCAATACGTGATGGGCGACGCCGGGTGGGAGCGCGCCGCCTCCGACGACGAGATCGAACGGATGGCGGCGGTCGTCCGCGAGGCGATGGCGGCGGGCGCCCTGGGCCTCTCGTCGTCCGCCAACACGAACCACGTCGGCGACCGCGGCCGACCGGTGCCGAGCCGGCTCGCCGAGGAGCGGGAGCTGACGCGGCTGGTGGCGACCATGGGCGAGACCGGCCGCGGCATCCTGGAGCTGACCATCGGAGGGACGCGCGCCGACCGGGTCGCGGAGGTCGACCGCTTCGCCGAGCTGGCCCGGGCGGGCGGCCGGCCGATCACCCCGGTCTCGATCCGCCACAACCCCCTGCGCCCCGACGAGCACCGCCAGGTCCTGGCCCGCATCGAGGCGCTTCACCGGGAAGGGCTGCGTGTCTATCCCCAGGGCACCTGCTCGCCCCTCACCGCGACGTTCGACCTCACCGGCCCCTTCGTCTTTTATCGGTTCCCCGTGTGGCGGCGCGTGCTGGAGACGCCGGTCAGCGACTGGCGGACGCTCTTTCGCGATTCCGGGTTCCGCGACGAGTTCCGCGCGACCGTCGGCCGGTCGGCCCTCTTCACCGGAGACGCCTCCCCGTTGCGCGTCCACGCGGTCCGCTCGCCGGCGTTCGGCCACTTCGTGGGCCGGACGGTGGCGGCGGTCGCCCGGACGATGGGGAAGGAGATCGTCGACGCCTTCTTCGATCTCGCGCTCGACGACGACCTCAAGACCCAGTTCACGGTCGCGATCGTCAACACCGACGCGGCGGCGGTGGCCGAGATCTTCACGCACCCGCACACGCTGCTCGGCCTCTCCGACGCGGGGGCCCATCTCACCCTCTTCTGCGAGGCGGGTCAGACGAGCCGGCTCCTGGGGCACTGGGTGCGGGAGCGCCAGGCGCTCGCGCTCGAGGAGGCCGTGCGGCGGATCACCTCGATGCCGGCGGACGTGTTCGGCCTCCCGGACCGCGGGCGCCTCGCCCCCGGGCTGGCCGCCGACCTCGTCGCCTTCGACCCGGCCACGATCGCCGATCACCCGCCCGAGCTGGTCCACGACCTCCCGGACGGCGGGCCTCGGCTCGTACAGCGGGCGACCGGCATCGTCTGGTCGTTCGTCAACGGCCGGGCGGTGATCCGCGAGGGGCGGCTGCCGGAGGCCGGCGCCGGTCCCGGCCCGGGGCGCGTCCTCCGCCCGGCCTGACGGGCCGCTCCACATGTCCCGGGCTCGCTTCACGGTTCCGAAGGCGGCGGCGGCCCGGCTGGGGCGCGACCCGGCGACGATCCGCTACTTCACGGCGCCGGCGGTGAGGCCCGAGACGTAGTAGTCGAGGAAGAAGACGTAGAGGACGACGATCGGCACCGAGCCGAGCACGGCGCCGGCCATGAGCGAGCCCCAGAAGTAGATGTCGCCGCGGATCAGCTCGCTGGTCACCCCCACGCTGGCCGTGATCTCCTCCGAGGACGACGTGAAGGTCAGCGCGTAGATGAACTCGTTCCAGGAGAGCGTGAAGGCGAACAGGATGGCGCAGACCAGGCCCGGCACCGCGATGGGCAGCACGATGCGGAGCAGAGCCTGGATCCGGGTGGCGCCGTCGACCATCGCGCACTCCTCGACTTCCTTCGGCACCGTCCGGAAGTACCCCATCAGGAGCCACGTGCAGAACGGGACCAGGAAGGTCGGGTACGTCACCACCAGGGCCCACTTGGAGTCGGCCAGCCCGAGCCAGTGCACCACCTGGGCCAGCGGGAGGAAGAGCAGAGAGGTCGGCACCAGATAGGTGATGAAGATGCCGGTCCCGAACGTCTCGACGCCGAAGAACTTGAGCCGGGCCAGGGCGTAGGCGGCGACGGTGCCGATCAGGACCGAGATGGTCGTGGCGAGTACGGTGATGAGCACGCTGTTCTTGGTCCAGGTGAGGAAGGCGGTCTCCCAGAGCAGCTTCGCGTAGTGCTCGAAGGTCACCCCCTGGCGGATCAGGAGCGGCACCGAGTGGCGATCATAGAGCTCGCGGTCGGTCTTCAGGGAGGTCAGCGTCATGTGGTAGAAGGGGAACAGCGCGAAGACGAGGAACGGCACCAGTCCCAGGTGCAGGGCGATCTTCGTCAGCAACGGGCGCCGCCGGACCGCCATCAGTAGGCCTGCCGCCGCACGAACCTCAGGTGGACCCACACCACGAACACCAGGACCGGGAAGAGGTAGAGCGAGATCGCCGCGCCCTGGCCGATCTGCCCGGACTCCAGCCCGACCTGGCGGGCGAGGGTGGCGAAGAGGTGGGTGGAGTTGATGGGCCCGCCGTGGGTCAGCACGTAGACGATGTTGAAGTCGCTGAACGTGAAGATGGTCGAGAACAACACGACGATGGCCAGCACCGGGCTGAGCAGGGGCAGGGTCACGTGCCAGAAACGCGCCACCGGGCCGGCCCCATCCGCCTCGGCCGCCTCGTACAGCTCCCGGGGGATCGAGACCAGCCCGGCCAGGATGGTGATGGCGAAGAACGGCAGGCCACGCCAGACGTTCACGACCACCACCGCGGTCATGGCGTAGTATTTCTGACCCAGCCAGTTCGGACCGGGCGGGTCCATGACGCCCAGGTGGATGCCGGTCCAGTTCACCACGCTGTAGAGCGAGTTGAACATCCACCACCAGCCGAGCGTTGAGAGCGCGGTCGGGATGACCCACGGGAGCAGGACGGCGCCGCGGATCGCCCGCTTGAACCAGAGCTGCTGGTTCAGCAGCACGGCGAGGGAGATGCCCAGGACGAGCTTGAGGGCGACCGCCGAGCCCGTGAAGACGAAGGCGTTCTGAAAGGTCTGCCGGAACGCGTCGCTCTGCCAGAGGTTGACGAAGTTGCGGAGCCCGACGAAGTGGCTCGGACGGCCGATGAAGGCGTTCGACACGGCGAAGTAGAGCGCCATGCAGAAGGGGTACGCGACCAGCAGCACGAGCAGGAAGAGGGCGGGCGTGACGAAGAGCGGGCCCAGGACTTGCTCGCGGTCGAGCAGTTCCCGGACCCGCACCCGGAGCGGCAGCCGCACCGTGACGGCGATGTTGCCGACAGCCACGCGCGTCGCTACCCCGCCATGATCTTCTTCATCTCGGTCTCGGCCCAGGCGATGGCTTCCTTGTTGGGCGTGCCCGTCACCGCCTTGGCGAGCATGTTGGGGACGATGAACGAGTTGGTGATGAGCTGGATCTTGTCGGTCGGCGGCGCCGGCCAGCCGTAGAGATGGTACTGGACCCCCGGAGCCCCGAGGGCCGCGTACTTGGGATCCGTCCTGAGCACCGGATGGTCCTGGAGCCTCTCGTAGATCGGCAGGTTGAAGGCGTCCGCCGACATGACCCACTCGTCGTAGACCTCCCGCTTGCCGAGCAGGTAGCGGACCCACTCCTTGGCCGGCTCGACGTGTTTCGAGAACTTCCAGATGCCAATGGAACGCGGCACGTCGGTCTCGTGGCGCCCGCCGGGCCCGCCCAGGCTCCGATGATGGTTGATGAGGTCGGCCGTCGGCAGCTTCCGCTGCTTGGCGACGATGTAGGCGCTCACCGGATTGTGGATCCAGCCGGCCTTGCCCTGCTGGAGCGACTCGTTGTTGCTCGCGTCGCTCCAGGAGAGCACCTCGGGCTCCATGCAGTCCCGGTACATCTTCTTGTACCATTCGACCAGCTGCTCGGTCGCGGGCGAGTTGATCCGCACCGTCCTGCCGTCGCGGTCGACCTCCGTACCGCCGAAGGACCAGAGGACCGGCCCCGCCGTCGAGATCGAGTCGTAGTTCTGGCTGATGGGGATCCCGACCGGATGCCCCATCTTCTTCAGTTCCTTGCCGACCGTGTAGAGCTCTTCCCAGGTGTCGGGGACTTTGAGCCCCGCCTGCTTGAAGAGATCCTCGCGATACGTGGGCACGAAGAGCCCGTGGTACATCGGCACGGCGCGCCAGACGCCGTTCACGTGGGCGGCCTCGTACCCGGAGGACAGCGTCTTGCCGTGCTTCTTCTCCAGCTCCGCCACGAGGTCCGACACGTCAGTGAGCTGCGGCTCGTAGAGCCAGGGGAAGTGCATCCGCATCTCGACGAGGTCGTGGCCGGCCTGGGTCTGGACCTCCGCGGCGTACTTCGCCGGCTGCTGGGGATGGGCGATGTAGTCGATCCGAAGCTTGATCCCGGTGTCCCGGGTAAAGCGCTGGGCGATGTCGTTCTGCTTCTTGTCCATCGCAGGGGCGAAGTTGTTCCAGCAGAGGTATGAGATCTCGCGCTGCTGGCCCCGTGCCGGGGGCACGCGCGCGGCGAGGATGCCGGCGAGGCCTCCACCGGCGGTGGTCCCGAGGAAACGACGACGGCCGATCGATTCCATGACTCCTCCTTTCACGGTCAAGCGAGTGTAGACAACGCGCGCCGACTGTCAAGGCGCGCCGCGGCTCAGGCCCTCTCCTCAGGCTCGCTGAGCGTGCGGGGAAACCACTCCTCGAACGTCACGTAGAGGGTGGGGATCAGGACGAGCGTGAAGAACGTCGAGACGAGCAGCCCGCCGATCACCGCGATGGCCAGCGGCTGGTTCGCCTCCGTGCCCACACCGAAGGCGAGCGCCATCGGCAGGAGGCCGACCACGGTCGTGAGGACCGTCATCAAGATCGGGCGCAGGCGGATCCGTCCGGCCCGCGGGACCGCGACGCGCAGGGGCTCGCCGCGGCGGCGGCGCTCGTTGATGTACTCCACGAGGAGCACGCCATTGGAGACGACGATCCCGACCATCATGATGATGCCCATGAACGACGTCGCGGAGAGCGTCGTGTTCGTGAGGTAGAGCGCCCAGAACACGCCGATGAGCCCCATGGGCACCGAGAACATGATCGTGAACGGGTCCTTCAGCGACCTGAACTGCGAGGCGAGCACCATGTACACCAGAATGACCGCGAGAAGCGAGGTGAAGGAGAGGCTCGCGAAGGACTCGCGCTGCTGCTCGGTCTGCCCGCCGAGGCGGATGGAGAAGCCCGCCGGCAGCGGGAGCTGGCGGAACTTCCCCTCGAGCTCCTGCGAGATCGACCCGAGATCGCGCCCGACGGCGTTGGCGGCGATGCGCACGAGGCGCTGCTGGTACTTGCGCTCGATCTCCACCGGACCCGCCGATTGCCTGATGTCCGCGACGGTGGAGAGGAGGACGGGACGGTTGTCATCCGTGGTCACGAAGATCCGCCCCAGATCCTCCGGCGTCTGCCGATACGGCTCGTCGAGCTGGACGACGACGTTGTACTGGTTGCCCGACTGTGGGTCGGTGAAGATCGACGGGTTGACGCTCACGTTGGAGTTGAGCGAGAAGAGGACGGCCTCCGCGATCCCTCGCTGGACGAGGCCGGCGGCGGCCGCCTTCTCGCGATCCACGGTGATCTCGAACTGTGGATAGTTCGCGTCGCGACTGGTCGTGACGTCGGTGACGCCGTCGGTCGACTCCATGAGGCGGGCGACCTCGCGCGAGACGGCGGCCGCCGCGCCGAGGTCGTAGCCCAGGACCTCCACCTCGAGCGCCGTCTCGGATCCGAAGTTGATGGTCCGGGCCACCAGCCCGCCGGGAACGAAGCGATACGTCGTGCCGGGGAACTTCCCGGCGAACCGCGGCCGGAGCGCCCGCATGATCTCCCCGTCGCTCCGCTGGCGCTGGTCGGCGGTCGACAGGTAGACCTGGACGCTGGCGCTGTGCGGGCCCGTATTGGTGGTGAAGACCGCCGACTGCCCCTGCGGGATGCCGACGTTCGAGACCACCGAGACCAGTTCCTCCGGCCGCAGCTCCGCTTTGATGATCGACTCCATGGCTCTCACGATCCGCTCGGTCTCTTCGACCCGCGTCCCCACCGGCGCCTTGAGGTTGACCCGGAACTGCGCCTCGTCCGACGGGGGAAAGAACTCCGTGCCGATGAGCGGCTTGAGGCCGAAGGCGGGCGCCGTGACCAGGAAGAGGCTGGCCACGAACGCGGCCGCGATCCCGCCCACGACCCGGCGCCGGTGTGCGAGCGCCCACTCGATCACTCGCTGATAGCGCTCCTCGATCCATGTGAAGAAGCGCTGGGAGAGGCGGAACAGGCGATCCCGCGCCGACCGGGACGCTGGGTCGATCGGCCTCTCCGGCGTGATGAGCCCGAGGGCCAGGAGCGGCGTCACGGTTCGCGAGACGAGGAAGGAGGCGAAGAGCGAGATCGAGATCGTGAACGTGAGCGGGATGAAGAGGAGCCTGATCTGGCCCTCGAGGAACACCGTCGGCACGAAGACGATGATCGTCGTGATCGTCGCCGAGAAGATCGGCATCGCCACCTCGCGGGCGGCGTCGAGGACGGCCTGGCGCCGCGGCGTGTCCGGGATGTTCAGGTGCCGGTTGATGTTCTCGAGCTCGACGATCGAGTCGTCCACGAGCCGGCCGACCGCCAGGGCGAGGCCGCCCAGCGTGAAGACGTTGAGCGTCTGGCCCAGGAAGTACATGACGATGAACGAGAGCAGGATCGAGAGGGGGATGGCGATCGAGATGATGAGGGTCGAGGTGAGCGAGCGCAGGAAGATCAGGATGACGAGGAAGGCGAGGGCCGAGCCCTGGAGGGCCTCGTGCCACAGG
>DASYQW010000329.1 GCA_036005065.1 Candidatus Methylomirabilota bacterium
AGTGGCCGGTCGGCTAGGAGTTCCCGTCACCAGGGTCTCCAGAGGACTTGCACCTCCTGGTCACTTTCCGGTCGGCTTTCGCCTTCCGGTTCTCGCACCGGTCTCATCCGATGCGACGCGCCATGCCCGGCGCACGGAGGTCTCGGAGGGGGCCGTGGAGGCCCCCTCCGAAGGGACTAGATGTCGGTGGGCTCCAGGCCGAACACCCACACGACCGTCATGTCCGACTCCTGGTTCGTGTAGACCATGACCGACGACTGAGGATCGGCGGTCTCCACCGACTGGACGACGACGGTCGGCTGGGCCCCGCTGGTCGGCGCCTCCGCCGGGGCGGGCATCGTGCCCGACCCGCCTCCCACCACGGGGAGCTGGGGTGTCTCCGGCGCGCGCTGCCACGGCGCCAGGACGGCGAGCACCACCAGGGCCGTCGCCGCCAGCGCCGATCCAAAGGCCAGCCGGGGATAAGTCAGCACGGGCCGCCACAGACGACGGGGCTCGGGCTCAGGCACGGACGTGGCGATCCGGGTGCGCACCTGCGGCCAGAAGGTGTCCCAGACGGCCGCGGGCGGCTCGGGAGCCTCGACCAGAAGCGCGGTCCGCAGCCGCTCGAGCGCCGCCAGCTCGGCGGCGCAGGCAGCGCATCGCGTGAGGTGGGCGGCCGTGCTGGCCCGGACCTTGGGCTCCAGCTCGCCGTCCCGGAAGGCGTCGAGTCGTCGTCGAGTGAGCCAGCACCGGATGCCCATGGTCGTCCTCACTGAAGTTAGACCGGGGCCCCGTGAGCCCTATTCAGGGCTGTCGCGGGCCCGTTTGACCTTCCCCGAAGCCGGCGTAGCTCAGTTGGTGGAGCAGTCGACCCCCCAAGTCAAGGATCCTGCGCGCCAAGTCCGCGTAATCTCAGCACGCAAGCCCGGCCACTCTGCCACTTCGCGCCGCCACTGTGGCACTGTCCGCGGGCGAGGGCCGCCGCGGTAAGCCGCCCCCTCGCCTCGCCCGCCCAGCTCAGATCGCGGACTGCGGTTCGCCGGAAGCCATGGCCGAGCTCGGTCGGCACCTGCCGGGTCGTTTCCGCGTCGACCGGGACAACCCGGAAGAACCCCGCCACACCCGGGACAGACCGATCGTCGCCTTCACGGCCGCCACGCAGAAGCCGGACGTCGACCATCTCCTCGCGGCGGGCTGCGTCCGGGCGCTGGCGAAGCCGGTGGACCCCCCGGCGCTCCGTCGCCTCCTCAGAGAGCTGCTAGGCTAGTTCGCGTCCCGGGAGCGGCGGACGCCATCCGGCGCGTGGCCAGTCCCATGCCGAGCCGGATGCAAGCGTGACCGCTTACGCAGTGGGACCCATTCGATTCACCCCTGGCCGTTGACCTCACCGGCAACATCGTGATGTGGTGATCTCGTGAGGGTCGTCAACCCGATCGCCACAGGCCGCCGACCGCAGAACCGCCGTCCGGCGCCACCGAGGGCCACCGCGAGCCGGCGACGGGCCCTCCGCAACACGCCAGACTCCACCGCCTCCCAAGCCGGCCGCGCCACCTCCGCGCAACCGCTTCGCGGTCTCGTCGTCCTGGTGGTCGAGGATCACGCGGACACCCGCGAGGTGCTGCGTCAGATGCTCGAGCACGCCGGCGCGCGAGCGCTCCTCGCCGAACACGGGCACGCCGCGCTCGACCTCCTGGAGCACGCGCACGAGCGGCCGCACATCATCCTGTGCGACCTGCTGATGCCCGAGCTCGACGGCCTAGCGTTGGCGCGGCATCTCGAAGCCGATCTCCGATGGCAGAAGATCCCCGTCCTCGCGGTCACGGCGCTCGGCGCCGCCGCGGACTACATCAACACCTGGGCCCACGGGTTCGCCGGCCATCTCGTGAAGCCCGTGGATCCGGACACTCTGATCTACGCGGTCCGACGCCTGACCCGGAAGACCGGACGCTGGCAGAAGCGCTCGCCCTGATCGGGGCTCGGCGGCCCGGGGTCCTCCGGCACTCCGTCGTGGGCGTGCCACGTCCTCCGGCGGATCGGCGGGGCGGAATCGGAGCGACTGCTCGGCGTCGTCAGCGAGGCAAGCAATCCGCCGTCATCTATGGTAGTGTGCGGCCTCGAAGCCGGCGTAGCTCAGTCGGTAGAGCAGTCGATTCGTAATCGACAGGTCGTCGGTTCGAGTCCGACCGCCGGCTCCACTAGAATCGGACAGTGAGAGGGGGCGGCCCATCGCCGCCCCCTCTCGCTTGTACGGCCCGTCCGTAACGGGCTCGCCGCCAGGCGCTCGGCGCCGCGCCCGACTGGAACAGGCTACTGCTCGGGGATGGCCGTCTCCATCCAGGCCCGCCGGAGGACGTCGGTGGTGGTGCCGAAAACTCGGCCCGCGATTTGGTCAGCACCCTCTGACCCGCGAGCCGCCGCCGCGAGGTCGACGGCCGCCTACTGGTGGCTCGGCGCCTCGCTCGTTCCGGCCGGCGTTCCCCCGAAGGTGTCGCTGGCAGTCTTGACAGGTTCAGGAGCCTTCGTAAACCGCGGGGGGTACTGGGTCCTTACCGGGGTCGCCTGGGTCTTGGTCTTGGCTTGAGCCTTCTTCTTGGCTTTGGCCTTGCCCTTGTCCTTGCCTCGGCTCTTGTCCTTCGCCATCATCTGCCTCCTCTGGTGAGCCTCACTGTATCACTTCGTCCGCTCGCGCGAGCACCGACCGGGGGATCGTCAGCCCCAGCGCCTTCGCCGGTTCGCTCGGCCGCGTCCTCGGCTCGCTCCTGCTCGGCGCGAAGCACCGCCCGGAGTCTACCCCAGAGCCGCCACCAGCGCACGTGCAGTGCGAGCGGCCGGCCAGGGCTGGTCTGGAATGCGAGCCACGCCCGCCGCCGGGAGCACGCGAGCGCGATTGCCGGGTCTCCGGCACGCGCTCGTGCTGGAGTATGATCGTCCCGGCGATGGACCCCCTGGCTGAGCTCATCGGGGAGAGTCCGGGCATGGTCGCCTTGCGGGGGCAGGTGACGCGGCTCCTCCGCCACCACGCGAGATCGCACCGCCTGCCGCCGGTCCTCCTCCAGGGCGAGACCGGCACCGGCAAGGGCGTCCTGGCCAGCGCCCTTCACCGCGCCAGCCCCCGCGCCGAGAGCTCCTTCGTCGCCGTCAACTGCGCCGCCATCCCCGAGACGCTCCTCGAGGCCGAGATGTTCGGCTTCGAGCGCGGCGCCTTCACGGACGCCCGCCAGGCCAAGCCCGGCCTCTTCCAGGCCGCCCACCGCGGCACGATCTTCCTCGACGAGATCGGCCTCCTCCCCGAGGGGCTGCAGGCCAAGCTCTTGAAGGCCATCGAGGAGCGCGAGGTCCGCCGTCTCGGCAGCACGCGGAGCGAGTCCGTCGACGTCTGGATTCTCACCGCCGCCAGCGAGGATCTCGCCCGCGCCCGGCACGCGCGCCACTTCCACGAGGCCCTCTACCACCGCCTCTCGGTCCTGACCTTCTGTCTGCCCCCGCTGCGCGAGCGCGGTGACGACGTCCTGCTCCTCGCCCGGCACTTCCTCGACCGCGTCTGCCGGGAGTACGGAATGCCGCCGACGACGTTCGCGCCGGGGGTCGAGGCAGCCTTGCGCGCCCATCCCTGGCCGGGGAACGTCCGTGAGCTCGGCAACGCGATCGAGCGGGCCGCGCTGCTGTCGGGAGGCGGGCCGGTGACGGTCGAGACCCTCGGTCTCGAGCCGGCACCCGCCGGCGGCCACGGGCGAGCGACCCGGGGCGCCGCGGTGAACCTCGGCGAGGCGGTGGACACGGTCGAGCGGGAGCACATCCTGGCGGCGCTCACCGAGACCCGGTGGAACGTCTCCCACGCCGCCGCTCGCCTCGGGATCCCGCGGACGAGTCTCGTCTATCGGATCCAGAAACATGGGCTCAGTCCCCCGAAGGCCGCCCGGCGGCACCGGCGAGTCCTGCCGCGACCCGAGCACCCCGAGCGCACGACGGTGGCCTTCACGGCCCCGGACATGCGCTGGGAGCGCCGCCAGCTGGCGTTGCTGCGCGTGGCCGGCGGGACGGCGGGGGGGGCGCCGGCGTCGGCGGCCGTGGCGGCCCTCGAAGCGCTTCTGGGCAAGGTGCAGAGCTTCGGCGGCCGGCTCGAAGAGATCGGCCCGTCGGGCCTGATGGCGACCTTCGGCCTGGAGCCGATCGAGGACGCCCCGGTGCGCGCGGCTCACGCCGCGATGGCCATGCAGAAAGCGGCCGAGCGCGCTCGCCGGGCGGCGGTCCCGGCCTTCCGTCTGACCGTGGCGATCCACTGCGGCCCGGTCATGACGGCGCAGGTCCAGGGAGGCTGGCAGATCGCGCTGGAGGACAAACGGGCAGCCGTCGGCCTCCTCGACGCGCTCGTCGAGCAGGCCGCGCCGGACACCATCGTCGTGAGCCCGGCGGCGGCCCGGCTCCTGGCGCGGCGGTTCCAGCTCGAGCCCGTGACGGCGGCAGGCGGCGGCTCGGACGAGCCGGCCTACCGGCTCGCCGGGCTGGAATCGACCGGCCTGGGGCTCGGCGGCCGAGCGCTGAGCCGGTTTGTGGGGCGGGACCGGGAGCTGACGGCTCTGCATGACCTCCTCCGCCGGGTCGAGCGGGGCGCCGGCCAGGCGGTGGGGTTGATGGGCGAGCCGGGTGTCGGGAAATCACGCGTTCTCTACGAGTTCCGGCAGAGCCTGACGGGAGCGGGGCTCGCGTACCTGGAGGGCCACTGCCTCTCCTACCGCAGCACCACGCCATACGGGCCCTTGCTCGACGTGCTGCGCCAGGCGTGCGGCGTCACCGAGGACGATCTCCCACCCGTGGTCAGCCAGACGCTCCGCGCGAGGCTCGAGGGCCTCGGGCTCGACCCGGATGTGGACGCGCCCTATTTGCTCCACGCGCTCGGCTTCACCGAGGGCACCGAAGGGCTGGCGCCCCTCTCCCCGGAGACCATCAAGATCGGCACGTTCGAGGCGCTCCGCCGGCTCGTCCTGCGGCAGGGTCGCGGTCGGCCGGCGGTCCTGGTGATCGAGGACCTCCACTGGATCGACAGGACCTCCGAAGAGGTCCTCGCCGCCCTCGTGGACCGCCTGGCCGGGGTGCCCGTTCTCGTCGTGGCGAGCTACCGGCCCGGGTACCGGCCGAGCTGGATGGACAGGTCCTACGTGACGCAGCTCACGCTTCCGGAGCTGTCCCCGGAGGACAGCCGGGCGATCGTGGAATCGGCGCTCGGCGCGGCCGCCGGCCCCCTCGTGCTCACCGAGGCGATCGTGAAGCGGGCCGAGGGGAATCCCTTCTTCCTCGAAGAGCTGGCCTGGGCAATCGCGGAGCGGGCTTCCGCCCACGAGCCTGCGAGCATCCCCGAGACCGTTCAGGGAGCCCTCCTGGGCCGAATCGATCGGCTGCCGCAGGCGCGGCGTCGGCTGCTC
>DASYQW010000330.1 GCA_036005065.1 Candidatus Methylomirabilota bacterium
GGGCGAGCAGTCCCAGGGGCTGCTCCTGAACGCGCGGGGCACGTACTTCTCGCCGGTGGTCTTCCCCAACTTCGCTGAGCGCGTCTGCCGGTTCGTGCTCTGGGCGCGGGACAACGACGGCGACATCAACGTCACGGCCCGACTGATGCGAAAGCGCCTGGCGACCACCAACGCCTTCGCGCCCCCCGAGGTGATGGCGCAGGTCTCGAGCACGGGCGCCAACCCGAATCTCCGGGCCTTCATCGACTCGACGATCGCCGCGCCGCTTCCGAACGCCAGCTTCGTCTACTACGTCGAGCTGGTGGTGCCGGGGGAGACCCTCGAGGTGGCGGGGGTGCGTATCGAGACCCGGCCCACCTGCTGACCGTGAGGCGGTCCAGCGCCGACCGCGTCTAGGCGGACTTCCAGGCTCGGGCCGCGGCCAGGGTCCGCGCGGACATCATCGTCGGAACGCCGCTCCGCGGGTTGGGACGGGCCTGGACCAGCCTGGTCCAGAAGCCGCATTCTCAAGGCCCGCGGAAGAGTGCTATGCTCCGGGCACCGTACCCCGCGCCCCGTCCCGACCAGCCGAAGGAGGTGCCCCGTGCAGAGGCTCGTGTCCCCCGTCATCGCGCTCCTGATCCTGGCCGGCGTGGTCGCGCTGCCGGCCGTCGCCGCGGCGCAGGCCAAGGACATCGCCGTCACCTACCTGGAAGGCCAGGCCGTCACCGCGATCGACCCCGCCAAGCACACCGACGAGAGCGCGCACCACGCGGTGATCAACATGTACGACCCCCTCCTCTATCCCAAGATCGCCGAGGGATCCATGGAGCCCGGCCCGCACGTCGCCGAGTCGTGGAGGGTCACGGACGGCGGCAAGACCTACACCTTCCAGATCCGGAAGGGGATCAAGTTCCACGACGGGACGGAGCTCAAGGCCGACGACGTCGTCTTCTCGCTCCACCGGATGCTGGCGCTCAAGAAAGGCTTCGCCTGGCTCTGGAACGGGGTGCTGACGCCCGAGCAGGTGCGCGCCAGCGGGCCCAGCACCGTCGTCTTCACGCTGAGCCAGCCCTACGCGCCGTTCCTGGGGACGCTGACCCAGCTCTTCATCGTCAACAAGGCCCGGGTCCTCGCCAACAAGAAGGCCGGACCGCACGGCGAGTTCGGCGACTACGGCGAGGCGTTCCTGGGCGAGAGCGTCGCCGGGTCCGGCCCCTACACCCTGGAGTCGTGGGACCACGCGACGACCCTGGCCATGAAGGCGTTCCCCGGCTACTGGCGGGGCTGGAAGCCGAACCAGATCACCCGCGTCACCTACCGCACGGTCACCGAGGAAGCCACCATGCGGACGCTGCTCCAGAGCGGCCAGGTGGACATGATCGATCAGTGGCGGACGCCCACCACGTTCGAGCAGCTCAAGAAGTCGCCGGGCATCGTGGTAGACGAGCAGCCCAGCGCCCAGCTCTACCACATCGAGCTGAACACCCAGCGGGCGCCGCTCACCGACATCCGGCTGCGCCGGGCGATGGCGCTGGCCTTCGACTACAAGACGGCCGCCGAGCAGATCTTCAAGGGCGCCCCGGTGGCCCGGGGGCCGGTGCCGATCCGCGTCTACGGCCACAGCGAGACCGTCCAGGCCTACGCCCAGGACGTCGAGCAGGCCAAGCGCGAGCTGGCGGCGGCCGGGATCAAGCCCGGGCAGCTCGCCTTCGACTACTGGTTCCCGACCGGCAACGAGCCGGGTCGTCAGGTCGGCCTCCTCTTCCAGTCGAACCTGGCGGCGATCGGGATCAAGCTGAACCTCAAGGAGACGCCCTGGGCCCAGATCGTGCAGGCCTCGGCGTCGGCCGAGACCAACCCGGACGTGGCGTCGATCTTCGACACCCTCAAGTACCCGCACCCCGACAGTCACACCTACGGCATGTACCACCCGAGCGCCTGGGGGAGCTTCCGCACCATCAGCCGGTACAAGAACGACGAGGTGACCCGGATCCTGGAGCAGGCGCGGGCGACCGTGGAGCGGGAGCCCCAGCTCGCGCTCTACAAGCGCGCCCAGGACCTGGTCGTCAAGGACTACCCGAGCATCTTCGCCGCCAACCCGATCCACCGGATCGCCTTCCGGGACCACGTGAAGGGTTACCGCTACGTCGGACTGCTCGGCTACGACGTCGCCTTCTACGACTTCACCATCGAGAAGAAGTAGCGGGTCTGGCATGCCGCCGGAGGGGGCCCGGCCCCCTCCGGGGCCCCGATGCACTACCGCGACTTCCTGGTCCGCCGGCTGGCCCAGATCGTCCCGACGATCCTCGGCCTGCTCGTCCTCATCTTCCTGATCTCCCGGGTCATGCCGGGAGACCCCGTGCGCCTGGCGCTGGGCCCCGAGGCCACCCACGACCAGATCGAGGCCTACCGGCACAAGCTCGGCCTCGACCAGCCGCTCCCGGTCCAGTTCGCGGGCTACCTCGGGGGCCTGGCGCGGGGCGACTTCGGGGAATCGATCCGGACCTACCGGGACGTCCGCCTCGACCTCCGGGACTTCCTGCCCGCCACCGTCGAGCTGGTCCTGGCCGCCCTGGTCGTCGCCGTCGCGCTCGGCGTCCCCCTCGGGGTCCTGTCGGCCGTGTACCGGGACACCTGGGTCGACAACCTCACCCGGCTCTTCGCCGTGCCCGGCGTGGCCCTGCCGCGCTTCTGGGTCGGCATCGTGCTCCAGATCGGGCTCGCCTACCAGCTCGGCCTCTTTCCCATCGTCGGCCGGGCGTCCCGGGCGCCGGCCGGGATCACCGGCTTCTACCTGCTGGACGCCCTCCTCACCGGCGACACCCGGGCGTTCCTCGACAGCGCCCTCCACCTGGCGCTGCCGGCCGTGACCCTGGCGCTGCCGACCCTGGCCCAGCTCGCCCGGATCACCCGGGCCAGCATGATCGACGTCTTTCGCCGGCAGTTCATGCTGGTGCACCGGGCCTACGGGATCCGGCCGGCGCGGCTCGTGATGCGCTACGGGCTCCGGAACGGCCTGACCTCGGTGCTGACGCTGGTGGGCATGACCTACGGGGCGCTGCTGGAGAACGCCTTCCTGGTGGAGGTCGTCTTCTCGTGGCCGGGCATCTCCGCCTACGGCGCGGCCGCCGTGCTCGCCAAGGACTTCAACGCGGTGGTCGGCGTGACGCTGGTCGTCGGCCTCTCCTTCATGCTGGCGAACTTCCTGGTCGACGTGCTCTACGGCTTCGTCGATCCCCGGGTGCGCTATCACTGAGCTGGCGGCCGTCGAGCCGCGGGCGATCGCGGCCGCCCCCCGCACCCACGCGCTGGGGCGGCGGCGAGGGCTCCGGCGCCTCCTCCGCAACCCGCTCTCGGCCGCCGGCGCCGCCGTGGTCCTGGCGCTCGTCGTCTGCGCGACGGTGCCGGGATGGCTCGTGCCCTTCCCGGAGGACGCCGGGCCGCGCGTCCACTTCGATCGCGCGTTCCGCCCGCCGGGGCCGGTCCACTGGTTCGGGACCGACGACGTGGGCCGCGACATCCTGAGCCGGGCCGTGTTCGGCACCCGGTGGGCGCTGGTGCTGGCGGTGGTGGTGCTGGGGATCGCCCTCGGGCTCGGCGTCCCCCTCGGCCTGATCGCGGGCTACTGGAGCGGCGGCGTCCTCAGCTCGGTGATCATGCGGATCACCGACGTCTTCCTCTCGGTCCCGCCGCTGGCCCTCGCCCTCGCGGTGGCGGCCGCCTTCAGGCCCGACCTGACCAGCGCGATGGTGGCCATCTCGTTCACCTGGTGGCCCTGGTTCACCCGCCTGGTCTACGGCGAGGTGCTCGTCCGGCGGGAAGAGCCTTACGTGGAGGCCGCCCGGGCCCTGGGCCGCCACGACCTCGTCATCTCGTTCCGCGAGATCCTGCCCAACGTGATCTCGCCCATCGTCGTGAAGGCCACCCTCGACGTCTCCTTCGTGATCCTGCTCGGCTCGAGCCTGTCGTTCCTCGGCGTCGGCGCCCAGGAGCCGACGCCCGACTGGGGCGCCATGGTGGCGCGCGGGCGCACCTTCCTGCCGGACCACTGGTGGCTCTCGACGATGCCGGGCCTGGTCATCTTCGTGGCCGTCATGGGCTTCAACCTGCTCGGCGACGCGCTCCGGGACGCGCTGGACGTCTGGGAATGAGGCTCTTGCCGACGGCGATAGTTCATTTCCGGCTGAATTCATGGTAATATTCATGCCATGAAAACTACCATTGATGCCACCGGGCGTTTGGTCATTCCCAAAGACATCCGCCGAGAGGCCGGGCTCAAGCCCGGCATGCCGCTCGAGGTCCGCTGGGCAGAGGGACGGATCGAGATCGCCCCTGCACCGTTGCCCGTCAAGCTCGTGCGCCGGGGCCGGCTGCTGGTCGCGGTTCCCCGAGAGGATGTGAC
>DASYQW010000331.1 GCA_036005065.1 Candidatus Methylomirabilota bacterium
CCTTCGGACTTGCTGGGCGGTCGGGTCCGGCGATGGGACAGGGCCAAGCCCCGAGCAGCCCTAGGACGCAGGGAGGAGGCGGGCCGAGGCGTATGCCGCATACGTTGAGGCCCGCCGGCGACCGAGGACGACGGGATGCGACGGGGATCGGCCCGGGCCGACTCATGCCGCGCGCCCCAGCACCAGCGCCGCGTGCCCCCCACCGCGAGCCAGGGCGTGGAGCAGGACCGCGCGCGCGCCCGGCAGCGGGACGACCGGGCCGCGCGCGAACGCAAACCCCTCGCGCGCCGGCACCGCCAGATCCGGCAGGCCCGGCAGCTCGCCGCCGGCGACCGTCGCGACCGCCGCCGCGGCCACCCGGAGGCCGCCCATCCCGGCGTGCTCGCCGGCCAGCGGGGTCAGCGAGGTCAGCAGCGGGCGCCGGCCGACGGCCCCGTCGAAGACGCCGGCCATGAGGTCGAGCTCGCAGGCGTCTTGGGCCGGATCGCCGGTGCCGGTGAGGTATGCGGCATCCACCGCGTCCGGCCCGATGCCCGCGGCCGCGAGCGCCCGACGGACGACCGCCGGATCGCGCCGGCGCCGCGGGGGGAGCGCGTGCGGCGCCGCCGGCAGGTTCCCGGATGCGATCCCGGCCAGCGTGGCGTAGACCCGCGCGCCGCGGGCGCGAGCGGCGTCGGCCGCCTCCAGCAGGAGGACGGTGGCTCCCTCCCCGACGACGGTGCCGTTGGCGCGACGGTCGAACGGCCAGCAGCCCTCCGGCCCCGACCCGCGCGGTGAGATGGCCCCGAGGCGCCCGAGCTCCCGGTAGAGGATCGGGCACAGGTCGTCGACGCCGCCCGCCAGCACCGCCGGGGCGCGCCCCGCCGCAATGAAGCCGGCCGCGCGCACGACCGCCAGCTCCCCCGCGATGCCGGCCTGGTTCACGGTCAGCATGGGCCCCTGCGCGGCCACCGCGATCGCCGCGTGGGCGGCCATCGCGTTCATGACGGTGTTCGGAAACGCCATCGGGGAGAGGCCCAGGGGACCGCGCGTGAGGTAGCCGAGAGCGAAGGCTTCGGAGGAACGGAAGTCCCCGTAGGCCGAGCCGAGCACGAGGCCGAGTCCCGGCAGAGTCCCGACGTCGATTCCGGCATCGGCCAGGGCGAGCCGACAGGCGACGACCGCGAGCTGGCTCGCGCGGGACAGCCGGCGCACCTCGTCAGCCGTGAGGTGGGGAGTGAGGTCCCCGACCTCGCCGCCGAGGCGGTGCGGCCCATGGCCGGTCGAGAAGGCCTGCACCGGCCGGATCGCCGGGACGCCGCGGACCAGGGCGGCCGCCAGGCTCGCCCCGCCGCCGATCCCGAGGGCGCTCACGCTCCCCACCCCGGTGATCACGACCGCGCCCGCGGCGTCCCATCGTCCGCGCGCGGCCACGTTCCCCATCGAGTCCCTCACGGGCTCTCAGTCCTCGGCCCGCCGGCCGTCGGGAACCCGGCCGAACAGCAGCGCGGCGTTCTGGCCGCCGAACCCGAACGAGTTCGACATCGCCCACTCGAGGCGGGCCGGCCGCGCCCGGATCGGCACGCAATCGAAGGGCACCTCCGGGTCGGGCTCGGTCAGGTTCGCCGTGGGCGGCACCAGCTCGTGGACGAGCGTCAGGACGGTGGCGATCGCCTCGAGGGCTCCGGCGGCGGCCATCGTGTGCCCGATCAGCGACTTGTTGGCGCTCACCAGCACCGTGTCGGGGCCGAAGACCTTCCGGAGCGCCAGTGCTTCGGCCCGGTCGTTCTGCACGGTCCCCGTGCCATGCGCGTTCACGTAGCCCACGGCGCTGGCAGCCACGCCACCGCGCTCCAGGGCCTCGACCATGGCGCGCGCGCTCCCCTCGGCGTCGGGGTGGGGCGCGGTCGTGTGATAGGCGTCGGTCGTGAGCCCCCAGCCCCCCAACGCGGCATATGGCCGCGCGCCGCGCGCCCGAGCATGGTCGGCCTGCTCCAGCACGACGAAGCCGGCCCCCTCACCGATCGACATGCCGCGCCGGTTCGCCGAGAAAGGCCGGCACGGCTCCGGATCGAGGAGCTTCAGGGCGTTGAACCCCATGAAGCAGATCCGGGTCAGGCCATCGACCCCGCCGGCCAGGGCCAGCGGGACGTCCCCGGCGGCGACGAGATCGGCGGCCAACCCGATGGCGGCTGCCCCGGAGCTACAGGCGAGCACGACGGTCTCCTTCGGACCGGTGGTGTTGTAGCGCCGGGCCAGCGTCTCCGCGTGCGAGGTCGGCAGGATACTCGGAAGGGCACGCCGCAGCCGAGGATCGTCCACGCCCTCCCGGCGGATCCGCCAGTACCAGGCCTCGGCCTCGAGCATTCCGCCTCCGATTCCCCCGACGATGACCCCGGCCGAGCGGAGAGCGGGGGGCGTGAGGCCGGCGTCCAGGACCGCCTCGTCGGCGGCGGCGAGCGCCAGACGGTCCGCCCGCGTGCGACGGGCCGATGTGCTCGGCACGGCGGCCGCCGGCACCTCGGCGGCGATCCGCGCCCGGAACCCGTCGGTCGGGAAGAGTGTGAGCGGACCGATGGCGCAACGGCCCTCGGCCAGCCCGGCCCAATAGATGGCACGCCCGCGACCGTACGGGCTCACCACGCCGACTCCGGTGACGACGACCCGGCTCACGACTCGGGTGCAGGCCGATCGGCCGTCGCCACGAAGCGTGCGAGCGCTCCGAGCGTCGCGAAGTGCACCTCGACCGGATCGCCTTCCTGCACGACGACCCCGAAGCGCTCTTCGAGCGCGATCGACAGCTCGATGAAGTCGAGCGAGTCGAGGCCGAGGGATCCCTCGATCCCCTTCGGCAAGGGGGTCTCGGGGGTGATCGCCGCGACGCTCTTCGGATCGAACCGGAGCCGCTTGACGATGATGTCGCGTAACTCGCCGACGATTGCCTGTTCGTCCATCTGCTCCCTCGCGTTCATGGCGAGAGTCGCCAGAGCAACGCGCCGTAGTCGTTCCGCCACGCCGCCGTGAGGAGGCACGGGCCGCCGAGGGCGCGCGCCCGCGCCAGCGCCAGGCCGATCAGCGGCCCGCACGCCAGCGCCTCGCCGGGGGCCCGCACCAACGTCGGCGGCGTCGTCCCGCAACGCCGCGCGAGCGCGGCCTGCTCGGCCCGGGCCGGGCCGCCCGCCCCGGCGCAACCCGCCAGGACCCGCGGGTTCTCACCCTCCAGGACCCTGTCGAGTACCCCGGCCACGGCGGGGCCCAGGCGAGCCCGCGGCGCCACCGTGGACGCCCAGCGGAGCGGCCCGTCCTGGCCGGGCTCGAGGAGGAGGCACACCGCGCCCTCGATGATCGGCCGACTGTAGAGCCGGCGGGCGCGGTGCATGAGGTCCCAGACCTCGTGCACCGTTTCCACCGCCAGCACGAGCACGCGATCGACGACCCCCTCCCTCAGCCACCGGGCAGCATACCAGAGCGCCTGCAGCGCCGCCGGGCCGCCCCCCATCAAGTTCACGGAGGGCCCCTGGATGCCGGCCCCGATCGTCACCTCGCCCGGAACCGCGCTGGGGGCCGTGTAGGGGAAGTGCAGCGTCGTGGAGCCTTCGTCTTCCAGGAACGCCCGGTTCGCCGCCGCGTAGGCGGTGGCGCTGGCGTACACCAGACCCGTCCGCGCGCCGGCCAGTGCCCCCGGGGCGAGCCCGGCCTCGGCCGCCGCTCCGTTCACCGCCGCGACCGCGAGGAGACATTCGCGCGTGGCGCGGCGGAAGCGCTCGCCGCTGAGCGCCGGGGTCGGCGCGGGGAGGAGCGCCGCCGGGGCCTCGGCCTCGCCAGCCGGCAGCGCACCCGGGCCCTCGCCCCAGCCGGTGAGGAGACCGACCCCGGCCACGCGCGGCGCGGGCAGGGTGGGCTCCGGAGCTCGCTCGCTCCTAGGCGGCGCCATGGCTCTGCAGGAGCAGCGCGGCATTGCAGCCACCGAAGCCGAGCGAGGTGGACAGGCTCAGGCGCGGGCGGTACTGGCGGGCCTCGTTCGGCACACAGTCGAGATCGCACGCCGGGTCCGGCAGGGCGAAGTTGAGCGTGGGCGGCACCTGCCCGTGCCGGCCGGCCAGCAGACACATGATGGCCTCGAGCGTGGCCGCTGCCCCCATCGTGTGGCCCAGGTGGGCCTTGATCGAGTTCACCGGGATCGTGCGCGCTCGATGGCCGAGCACGCGAATGAGCACATCGGCCTCCACGCGGTCGTTGGCCGGCGTCCCCGTCCCGTGAGCGCTCACGAAGTCGACGGCGCTCGGCTCGAGCCCGGCCTCGGCGAACGCCAGGCGGATCGCCAACTCGAGCCCCCGGCCCTCGGGGTCGGGCGCCGTGATGTGGACCCCGTCGGCCGTGCTCCCGTGTCCGAGCAGGAAGCCGAGCGGAGCCCGTCGGCCGCGCGCGGCCGCGTCGCCGGCCCGCTCGAGCACCACGATCCCCGCCCCTTCGCCGAGGAGGAGCCCGCTGCGGCGGCGATCGAACGGCCGGACCTCGTCACGGGTCAGCGAGCGAAGGACGTTGAAGCCGCGCAGGACGAACCGGCAGAGGACGTCGACGCCCCCGGCCACCGCGACATCCGCCTGCCTCGCCCGCAACAGGTCCGCGGCCACGCCCAGGCTCGTGCCCCCCGAGGCGCACGCCGTGCACACCGTCAGCACCGGCCCCTGGACGCCGAGCCAGCGGGCGAGGTTCCAGCTCGGACCGTCGTAGAGTGACCCGACCAGGGTGCGGAGGCCGCCTTCGCCTCGAACGGCCCGGCCGGCGTCGTCGATCCCCCCCAGAGCCGTGCCGACGACCACCGCCATGCGCGCGGGGTCCGGCTCGCCGGCCCCGAACCCGGCGCCGGCCAGCGCCTCCCGGGTCGCCTGGATCAGGAACCGCGAGGCGCGGCAGGCGGGAACGCGCCGCTCGTCGTCGCCGGCGCCCGCCGGGCGGGCCAGCTTCTTCACCTCCCCGCCCCGGGTGACCCGCTGATCGGCCACCGGGAACCGCTCGATCTCGCCGATGCCGGAGGCGCCGGTCACGAGCCCCGTCCAGAACGCGTCGAGGTCCTGGCCGATGGGCGTGACGACCCCGGCACCGGTGACCGCGATCGGCTCGACCCCCCGCCGGCTCACGTCGGGTCGCCCCGCATCAGCGAGTGACTCTCGACCGTCGCCTTCTACAGGAGGGGCGAGGTGTAGAGCCGGAACGCGCGTACGCGCCCGGGTGGGCTGTACGGCAAAGGCTCTACCCAGAAGCCGCGCGTGAGAGGGTCGAAGTGGAGACCGAGCGGGCTGGCAGGGTCATTCGGATCGTAGGCGAGGAATTCGAGGGCGCCCGACCGAAGCCGGTATTCATAGACGAGGACCGCATGGTTGAGGACGTCCGGGTCCGGGAAGTTGGTGATCATGACGGGCGCCGGCCGGCCGGCATCGAGCTCCGCCCGGAGCTGGCGGGCAACGCGCTCCTGATGGGCGGCAGCCAGCGGGAACCCGGCGCGCCAGGTCCGCCAGTGCACCATGCTCAGGATGTTGGAGCCGAACGACGCCTTGAGCGTCGCCTCGTGGGCGCGCGAAAACTCGAAGAGGCTCGGGTATCCCGGGATGACCACGCGCTCGGCGTCCGGTCGCGGCGCGGCCCACGCGGAGATGCGCATCACCTCGCCGATTCGGCGCGCGTACTCCGCCTCCGAGACCGGCGGCTCGGCCGGCGCGAAGCGCGCGAAGCGGAAGAACTGGCTCGCGGCGCGCGCCATGAGGATGCAGTAGTTGGCGAAGTCGACGTGCCGCTCCGGATGGTGCGACCGGACCAGGTTCGGGAACGCGAAGGTATCCCGTCCGACCTCGAAGGCCGGGCGATCGACCCGGTTCGCGGGGGTCGGCCCATCGAGCGCGCCCGTCGCGCAACCGGACAGGAGAAGGCCGGAGAGGATCGCCGGGACCAGCCAGGAGAAGAATCGCGGCCGGCCAGACCGGGGTCGATCGCCCCGTCCCCGACCGCGCTCCGCGGGGGTCACACGCGCCATCGGCCATCATTCTGAGTGTCGACCCGGGGCCTCGTCAAGGAGTTTGTCGGTTTGGCTCGCACGGGAGCGCTCACTGGTCCACGCGTCCCACCTGAGCGTGCGGCCCGACCCCTGAGGCATTTTGCCGCAGCTCACGACCAGTTCGCCACATCCGGTCCGCGCCACCGGGTCCGCCCGCGGCGCAAGACGCCGGATTCGCGGGCCTTCACCCCGCACTCTCGGTGGCACCCTCCTTGCTCCTTCGTCGGCGCGGTACCGCTCGCCGAAACCGCCAACCGAAAGGAGACTCGACGATGAGGACGATTCTGGGTGTCGCGCTCGCGCTGGTGCTGGCACTCTCGGTGACCGCGGTCTGGGCCGCCGAGATCGAGGGCAAGATCCAGTCGGTCGACCCGAACGATCGCGTGGTCGTCCTCGAGGATGGTACCAAGCTCTGGCTCGCCGAAGGCCTCTCCATGGACACCCTGAAGCCGGGCGCCAAGGTGAAGGCCTCGTACGAGGAGCGGGACGGGAAGAACATCACCACCCAGTTCGAAGTCTCGGAGTAGCCTCAGCCACGGAGGGGCGCGCCCGGCCGTCGCGTTCTCAGTAACCGGACTCGCGGCCGGGCCGCCCCTTGCCAGCCTCAGGCCTGTCGTCGGGCGATTGAACCGGCGGCGGCCGGCCTCGAGTCGGCTCGGCGGCTAGGAGCCTGTCGGAGTAACCCGGCAGCTCGCCCCGAGCGCACGCCGCGTCGGGCAGCGGTCCGAGCGGCGGCTGTGCCGCCGCAACCGAGGGGGGGCATCGGGGGGGTCTTCCGAGACCCCCCCGAGCGGCTAGCGCTCCTCGTCGGTCGGGCGCCGTTCGAGGAGTCGGTAGAGCGTGCGCCGATCGATCCCGAGGTGCTCGGCAGCGCGGGCCTTGTTTCCTCCCGCGTCATCGAGGACCTTCAACACGTACCAGCGCTTGACCTCCTCCAGTGTCATCCGGGCCGAGGGCAATCGCGGCTCCCCGCCACTGGCGGGCTGCAGCTCCGGGGGCAGAGCGTCCGGCAACAGTACCTCGGAGGACGACAGCGCCACCGCCCGCTCGACGGCGTGCTCGAGCTCCCGTACGTTGCCCGGCCACCCATAGGCTTCCAGTCTGGCCAGGGTCTCCGGGGCGAACCCCTTTACGGCCTTTCCGAGGGCCTCCGCGTATGCCCGCAGGAAATGCTGGGCCAGGAGGGGCAGGTCCCGGATGCGCTCGCGGAGCGGCGGCACCGTGAGCGTCACCACGTTGAGACGGAAGTACAGGTCCTCCCGGAACGCGCCCTCCTCGACGCGCTTCCGGAGATCCCGATTGGTGGCCGCGATGATCCGGACGTTGATCGGGATCGGATCGTTTCCCCCGACGCGGCGGATCACGCGCTCCTGCAATGCCCGCAGGAGCTTGGCCTGGAGGGCGGGCGGGAGCTCGCCGACCTCGTCGAGGAAGCAGGTCCCGCCATCGGCCGTCTCGAGCAGGCCCCGCCGCGCCGCCAGCGCTCCGGTGAACGCGCCCCGCTCGTGGCCGAACAGCTCCGACTCGAAGAGGGACTCGGGCAGCGCCGCGCAGTCCACCACCGCGAACGGATGGTCGGCCCGGGGGCTCGAGTAGTGGATGGCGCGGGCGACCAGCTCTTTCCCGGTCCCCGTCTCGCCCTGGATGAGGACCGTCGTGTCGAGATTGCCGACCCGAGCCACCAGCTTGTAGATCTCCACCATCGGCGGCGACTGACCGACCAGGCTGCCCACGCCGTAACGCTCCCGCAGCTCCTGGCGGTACTGCCGGTTCTCCCGGGCGAGCCGTTGCGCCTCCAGCGCGCGGCGCACCAGCATCTTGATCTCTTCCATCCGGAACGGCTTGGAGAGGTAGTCGTGAGCCCCCGAGCGGATCGCCTCGATGGCGGTCTCGATGGTCGCGAATGCCGTGAGGATGAGGACGGGCACCCCCGGCTGGATCGCCGCGAGCCGCTTGAGTACGGCGAGCCCGTCGAGGTCGGGCATCCGCAGGTCCACCAGGGCCAGATCGAAGGGCTCGGCCTGGGCCAGCCGCAGGCACTCCTCGCCACCCGCCGCCGCCCGGACCCGGTATCCCTCGCGGGTCAGGACCTCGACGAGGAGGTCGCGGGCGACGGGATCATCGTCGGCGACCAGGAGCGCAGGCGGCGCGGTCACGACGGTACCATGGGCGGTGTCGGCGCTTCCAGGCTCGGCGCTGGCACCGGGCAGGTCACGGCGTCACGCCGTTGGTCGGGAGCACCACTCGAAACGTGCTCCCGCCTCCTTCCTCGCTCTCGACGTCGATGCGGCCCCGGTGCTCGCGGACGATCTGGGCCGAGATGAACAGCCCCAGGCCCGTCCCCTGGCCGGATTCCTTGGTAGAGAAGAACGGCTCGAAGATCTGCTTCCGGTGGGCCGCGGGAATGCCGCGACCGGTGTCGCGGACCTCGATCTCGGCCTCGCCTCGCTGGGGCCACGCGCGGGTGGTCACCGCCACCCGCCCGGCCGGCGGGCTCGCGTCCAGGGCATTGGTGAGGAGGTTCAGCACGACCTGCAGCAGCTCGTTCTGGTAGCCCTGCACCGTCGGGAGCGCCGGGTCGGTGTCGACCTCCAGGGCCACGCCGGCGGCGGCCAGGCCCGGCCGGATCAGCTCGGCCCCGTCGCGCACCAGGCGATTCAGGTCGACCGGAGCCAGCTCTCCCGGGGAGCGGCGGGTGAGGTCGAGGAGCCGCGCGATGATCTCGATGACCCGGGCGACCTGGGCCTCGATGATCTCGAGCCGCCGTCCGGCGTCGTTGGCGAGGAGCTCGGGCGAGAGGTCCTTGCGGAGGAGCTCCAGGTGGCCGGCCACCGAGTGGAGCGGGGTGCCGACCTCGTGGGCCACCTCGGCCATGATGCGGCCCGAGAGGGCCACCCGCTCGGCATGGCTGAGCCGCCGCTGCATCTCGAACAGGAGCTCGTTCAGGCGCTGGACCTCCTGGTAGCGCCGGTCCAGCTCGCCGGTCGCCTCCTGGATCCGCGTCCGGAGCTCGTCGTTGAACCGGTTGATCCGCGCCACCATCGCGTCGAAATGACGTGCCAGGACGCCGAACTCGTCAGCCGTGGTCAGTCCCACCCTGGTCCCCGTCTCGCCCTCGCGGACGCGCTCGATCGCCTCCAGGAACCGCCGGAGCGGCCGATCCACGACGAAGCGGACGGCCACGCCCATCAGGACCGCCATCACCACGACCGAGGCGGCGGTGAGCGCCAGGGCCCAGGCGCGAAGCCGCGCCGCCAGCCGGTCCGCCTGGGCCAGCGAGAACTTCACCGCCACCGCGCCCACCACCGCCCCCTCCAGGGTCACGGGGGCCATGACCTCCCAGTACCGCTCAGCGGTCTCGCTGATGAGGCGTGAGACGAGCCGGTCGGCCAGGACGGCCTCGACGTCCTTGCGGCTGAATGGCAGCCGGACACGAGGATGGCTGGAGGCGACGACGCGGCTGCCGCCGGGCTCGAAGGCGAGGATGTCGAGCTGCAGCACGTTCTGCCGGATCGCCAGCACGTGGTCGATCTCGGCCCGGAGGAGGTCGCCGTTCTCGAGCTCCCGCCGGTCCGCGATGGTGGCCGCCAGCTCCCGCGTGAAGATCACGGCCCGGCGGCTCAAGTCCTCTTCGACCCCTCCCCGCGAGATCGTGAGGTTCAGGGCCGTGAAACCGAACGAGACGACCAGCAGGATCAGCACGCTGAGGATGACGAGCTTGTGGCGGATGCCGAGCTCCAGACCTGATCCGCGGCCCGCGCGGGACATGGCGGCTCCGCCCGCCGCGACGCGGCTACGACACCCGCCCGGGCCGGGCGAGCGGCGGGAGGCCGGCCGCCCGGAGCGCCCGGTGGATCGCCTCGCGCTCCGCGTCGCTCACCGGCGTGAGCGGCGGACGGACGTGCGCCCCCGGAATCCGGCCGAGCAGGACGAGCGCTTCTTTCATGCGGTTGTGCATGTCGACGAAGGGCGGCGCGTAGAACACGCGCACCAGCGGGTCGAGGCGGTCGTTCAGGCGCCGGGCTTCCTCCAGGTCGCCCTTCTGGCACGCCTGGAAGAGCGCGGCCTGCAGGTCGGCGGTGACGCTTCCCATGCCCGAGATCACGCCGTCCGCGCCCAGCAGGAACGAGGCCATCAGCGACATGGTGAACGACGAGAGCACGGCGACCGGCCGCCCGGTCGCCCGCAGGGCACGGAGGTTCCGCTCGTAGGCCACGATGTCGTTCGACCAGTCCTTCACCGCGGCGACCTGGGGAATCTCGGCGAGCCGGGCCAGGGTTTCCGGCGCGTACCCGATGCCCGAGGCCACGGGATACTCGAAGACGACGATGGGCAGATCGGCGCCGGCCGCGATCTCGCTCACGTGGCGCCACACCATGTCGGGCTTGAGCTGGGCGCCCCACATGAAGAGGGTGGGCGGGAAGACGAGGACGCCGGCCGCGCCGGCCGCCTTCGCGTCCCGGGCGAGCTCCACGGCCTCCTGGGTGCCGTCCGCGTACACGCCGGCGATCACGGGACACTTGCCGCCGATCTCGTCGAGCGCGAGGCGGAGCGCGTGGCGGCGCTCGTCCCGGCTCAGCGACGACACCTCGGCCGCGTGTCCGTTGGCCACGATCCCGGTGACGCCCGAGGTGTCGGCGAGCCAGCGGAGGTGGCGGCGGTAGGCGGCCTCGTCGATCGACAGGTCCGCGTTGAACGGCAGGATGTTGGCCGGCATCACGCCGGCGAAGCGCAAGGGCTCGTTCATGGCTCACTCCTCAGGGTGCGATCACGCCCGCCGCCGTCGCGGCCGACCCAGAGGGCCAGCTCGTCGAGCGGACGGCCGGGACCGAAGACGTCGGCCACGCCGAGCGCCCGGAGGGCCGGCACCTCCTGCGGCGGGATGGTGCCGCCCACCAGGACGGGCACGCGGACCCCACGGGCGCCCAGGGCCTGGAAGACCTCGGGCAACAGATCCCGATGGCCACCCGAGAGCGTCGACAGACAGATCAGGTCCGCCGCCTCCTGGAGCGCCGACTCGGCGATCTCCTCCGGGAACTGGTTGCCGAGATAGAGGACCTCCGCCCCCAGCTCGCGCAACGTCCGCACGACGGCGACCGCGCCCCGCCAGTGGGAGTCGAGCCCGAGGATGGCGACCAGAGCCTTCATGGAGTGAAGTCCGCGCGTGGCGGGATCACACCAGCGGAAGGGTCCAGGGCCCGTAGTGGACGCGGAAGCGCTCGTGGACCTCACGGAGGGTGGCCCCCGCCTCCACCGCAGCCGTGATGGCGTCGAACGTGTTGCGGTCGCTCCTGAGCGCCTGGGCGAGCGCGTCGAGGGCTCGGGCGACGGCCTGGGTCTCCCGCGCTGCCCTGACGCGCCGGAGGCGCACGGCCTGCCGCGCGACCGCCGAGGGCTCCGCGAACACCTCGGGGGGAGCGGGGTCGCCCTCGCTGAAGCGGTTCACCCCGACCAGCGGCAGGCGCCCAGCCTTCACGCCCGCCCGGTAGGCCTCGGCCGAAGCCGTCAGGCGGGCGTGAAGCCAGCCCGTCTCGGTCACCCGCACGATCCCGCCCCGGGCGTCGATCTCGGCGCCCAGCGCCCGGGCGCGCTCCTCCAGCTCGTCGGTCAAGCGCTCGACGAGGTAGGAGCCGCCGAGCGGGTCCACGGTCTCGGTCACGCCGGACTCGTGCTGGATGATCTGCTGGATCCGAAGCGCCAGCCGGGCCGAGCTCTCGCTCGGCAGGCAGTAGGCCTCGTCGTGAGCCGAGACATGGAGCGACTGGGCGCCTCCGAGCACGGCGGCCAGCGCCTGGTAAGCGCCCCGCACGACGTTGCCGAGCGGCTGCTGGGCGGTGAGGGTCACGCCCGAGGTCTGGACGTGGAACCGCAGGGCCCGGGCCCGCGCCGGGAGCTCTCCGAATTCTTCGCCGAGGAGACGATGCCACAGGCGGCGGGCCGCCCGGCACTTGGCGATCTCTTCGAAGAACGTCCGGTGGGCCGAGAAGAAGAAGCTGAGGCGGGCCGCCACCCGATCCGGGGCGAGGCCCCGCCGGCGAAGCTCCCGCAGGACCGCCAGGGCATGGGCCAGACAGAGGGCGAGCTCTTCCACGGCCGTCGCCCCCGCCTCGCGGAGGTTGTAACCCACGAAGGAGATCGGGTTCCACCGCGGGAGGTGCTCGATCGCATGCTCGATCGCATCGCACTCGAGGCGGAAGGCCCCCGCTGGCGGGAGGGCGCGCGGCGCCGTCGTGACGGCGGTCTCCATGAGGAAGTCGTTCTGGCTGGTCCCGGCCAGGCGCTCGGCCGGAATGTTCCGGCGGCGCGCCATGGAGGCGTACATCGCCAGGAGGATGATGGCCATACCCGGGTTGCAGGTGACCAGCGACACGCTGAGCGTGTCGACGGGGATCCCGGCGAACAGCACGTCCACGTCTTCGAGGCAATCCACCGCCACCCCGCCCCGGCCCGCCTCGGCCCTCGCTTCGGGGTCGTCCGAGTCGTATCCGCGGAGCGTCGGGTAGTCGAAGGTGAGCGAGAGACCGGTCGCGCCCTGGGCGAGCAGGAACCGGAAGCGCGCGTTGGTGTCCTCGGGCGTGCCGAAACCCGCCAGCGGCCGGATCGTCCAGAGCCGGCTCCGGTACATCGCCGGGTGGGCGCCGCGGGTGTACGGGGGCGCACCCGGGAAGCCGAGGTCGCGAAGGTAGTCGCGCGCGGAGCCATCGGCCGGGACGGCGAGCGGCGGGAGCGGGATCCCGGACACGGTCTCGAACCGCGGCGCCCGCTCGGGGCTCCGGGCGTGCCGCTCCCCGAGCCACCGCCGGAATTCCCGGGCGAGGTCCTGGGGTCCGTCTGGGCCTTGACGACTCATGTCGCCATGCCGTACCGGCTCGTCCGAGCGCTTCCGGCCGAAGCGCTCCGAGCGCGGGCTTCGCCCGCGCAACCCGGGGGGAGGTTGGGAGGGGGCCGTCGAGGCCCCCTCCCAGGATCTAATCCCACTTGCGCTGGTCCTCGATCTTCTTGGCGCCCTCGGGGATCGTGCCCGGCGGCACCACCCGGACGTCGCCCCGGAGCTTCATGACGTCGCGGATCGCCGCCACCGTGGCCGCCTGCACGCTCTCCGCGTCGCCGGCCGCCCGCAGCTCCACGCTGAACGTCAGCACGTCCTGGTGGTCCTGGCGCGTCACCACGACCTGATAGCGGGCCACTCCGGGGACACGCGCCGCCACCTCGTCGGCCTGTCGGGGGTGGATGAACATGCCGCGGACCTTGGTCACCTCGTCGGCGCGGCCGCGCCACCCGAGCATCCGGGGGGAGGTCCGCCCGCACGGGCACGGGGCCTCGGTGACGACCGACAGGTCACCGGTCCCGAACCGGATCATGGGGTAGGTCTTGTGGTTCACCGTGCAGACGATCTCACCCACCTCGCCGGCCGGGAGCGGCGCCCCGGTCTGGGGATCGCAGATCTCGAAGATCGCGTCCTCCATGAGATGCATCCCGGCCGCTTCGCGGCACTCGTAGGCCACGATCCCGAGGTCGGCGGTGCCGAACGATTGACGTGTGAGGATCCCGTGTTCCTCCTGAAAGGTCCGGCGGAGCGACTCGGGCAGCGCCTCGGCGCCCACGTGGGCGACCTGAAGCGGCAGCGGCCGTCCGAGGCCCCGCTCCGTCGCCTGCTTGAGGATCGTCACGAGAAAGGAGGGGGTCCCCACGTAACCGGTGGCCCCGAGGTCGACAATCGTCTTGACCTGGACCTCGGTGTTGCCGGGGCCGGTCGGGATGACCGTGCAGCCGAGCCGGACGAGGCCGCGGTCGATCAGGTGGGCGGCCGGCGTCAGGTGGTAGAGGAACGTGTTCACCACCACGTCGCCCGGACGGAAGCCGCCGGCGAAGCACGAGACCTCCGTCCGCCACGGGCTCCGGTCCCGGCGGTCGAACGGCTCGTAGATGGGACCGGGCGAGACGAAGATCCAGTGGAGGTCCTCGGCCGGGACGGTGCAGAAGCCGCCGAAGGGCGGGTCGGCCCGCTGGAGGTCCGGCATCGCGGCCTTTCTGATGACGGGGAGCCGGCTCAGGTCCTCCAGCGTGCGGAGGGCCGAGGGCTTGAGCTGGGACGCCTCCAGGCGGCGGCGGAGGCCCGGAGCCTTGCGCCAGGCGTGGGCGATGAGCCCCTTGAGCCACGCCTCCTGGTAGCGGCGGCGGGCCCGGACGCTCATCGTCTCACGTGTCCTGTCGTAGTAGCCCTTCAGACGCTCGCTTCGGATCATGTCCGCTCTCCCGCTCGCCCGCCCGGCCGGCTGCTGCCGAACGCCGGCAGCACCTCTTCGGCGAAGGCGTGGAGCGCCTCCCACTCGTAGGGACCCATCCGGAGCGCGAGGTTGAGGCGCGCCACCCCGGCGTCGCGGTACCCCGCCACCACCTCGAGCGCCTGACGGGGCGTGCCGCGAAGGAAGCCCCGCCGCCCCTTCAGGTCCGGCCCCCACTGGGCCCGGAGGAGCGTCTCCTGCCGGGCAGCCTCGCGCTCGTCGGCGCCCAGGTAGAAGCCGACGTTGGCGCTGCGGATGATGTCGGCCGGATCGCGCCCCTCCCGCCGGCACCAATCGTCGAGGACCGCGTTCTTCGCCCTCCACGCCGGCGGATCGAGGTACGGGCCATTCCACCCGTCGGCGTGGCGGGCCGCCGCTCGCAGGGTCCGCTTCTCGCCCTGGCCGCCGATCCAGATGCGCAGGCGGGACTGGAGCGGCCGGGGATTGTTCCGCGCGTCGGCGAGCTGGTAGTACCGCCCGGTGAAGCTCGAGACCTTCTGATCGAAGAGGAGGCGGAGCACCTGGGCGTATTCTTCGAGCTGGTCCTCCCGGACGTCGATGGGGGCGAAAGGAATGCCGAAGGCCCGGTACTCGACGTCGTGCCATCCGGCCCCGATGCCGCACTCCACACGGCCTCCCGACAGGTGGTCGATCGCCGTCAGAGACTTGGCGAGGAGCCCGGGGTTCCGGTAGCTGACGCAGAAGACGAGACAGCCCAGCCGGACGATTCGCGTCTCGAGGGCGGCCGCGGTCAGGGTGGCCACCCCCTCGAAGCAGTCGCCGTCTCCGCCCTGGGGCGGGGACTCCTGGAAGTGGTCGGAGACGGAGAACCAGTCGAAGCCGCGCTCGTCGGCGAAGCGCCACAGCCGGCGCAGCTCGGACAGCGGCCCCCCCAGGTGCCCCACGTGGATGCCGAACGTCATGGCCATGGCATCACGCCCTCATCGTGTCGTCAACGTGAGGCCCGCGTCAATGACCAGCACCTGGCCGGTGACCCAGCGCGCCTCGTCGCTGGCGAGATAGACCGCCCCCCACCCCACGTCCCACCCGGTCCCTTCCGTCCCGAGCGGCGTCGCCCGCCGCCGGCGCTCGCGGGCCTCGGGGCCGAGCGCCTCGACCATCGGCGTCCACACCGTCCCGGGCGCGATCGCGTTGACCCGGATGCCCTGGGGCCCCAGCTGGACGGCGACGCTCTGCACGAAGCCGATCACGCCGGCCTTGGCCGCCGCGTAGGCCGTGCGGCCATGACCGCGGAGCGCCGCCACCGAGGAGACGCAGATGACTGCGCCGCCGCCCCGGGCGACCAGGGCCGGCACCGCGCACCGGGTGGCCAGGAACATCGACTTGAGGTCGACGGCCAGCACGCGGTCCCACTCCTCCTCGGTCACCTCGAGAAGGTCCTTGCGCGACTCGATCCCGACGTTGTTGTGGAGGATGTCCAGGCCGCCCCAGCGCTCGACGGCGGCCGCGACCATGGCGCGGCACGCCTCGACGCGGGTGACGTCAGCGGCGAACGCCTCCGCCTGGCCACCCTCGGCGCGGATCAGCGCGACCGTCTCGTCCGCCCGCTCGCTCTCCCGATCGACGCAGAGGACGCGCGCGCCTTCCCGCGCGAACAGGGTCGCGGCGGCCTTGCCGTTGCCGACCCCGGGGCCGCGCGAGCCGGCGCCGGTGACGATGGCGACTTTGCCGGCCAGCCGGCTCATGCCCGGGATCCCGAGCCGACCCGGTAGGGCGGGCGCTGGGGAACGCCGCCCCGGATCACCGGCCAGCCGCCGACCTCGTGAAGGGCCGTCACCAGCCGGCTCACGTAGGCGGGATCCGAGCTCACGTCGATGGGCCAGCCGAAGTCTCCGGCGCGGCGGAGCTCGACCTCGTAGCCGCGGTCGCCCCCCTCGGGCCCTTCGATGAGGATCGCCTCGATCTCGTCGAAGGGCACCGCGCTCACCGGCCGGAACATGGAGCCGAGGCCGCGCCGGAAGGCGGCTTCCCGCGCCCGCCGGTCGAAGACGATCCAGTCGCGGTGGCGCGCGGCCCCGAGGCCAGCCAGGACGGCGATCACGCCCAGCGGAAGCGCGACCACACTGCCGATCAGCGTCATCTGGCCGGCGAGGACGCCGGCCAGGACGAGCCCCCCGGCGCCGATGCCGGCCACGGCAGTCACCCACCGGGCGCCGCCGACGCGAGTCAGGAGGAGAGACCCATCGGCACGCGGCTCGATCCGCAGGTTCGCCATGCCCCTCAGTTCACCGGGCTGGGGCCGAGACCCGGGGACTCGCGGCCGCGGCGCCTCATGCCAGCGTCCTCATCTCCGCTTTCGCCTGCTCCAGCCAGAACCCCACGTCCATCTCGCGGTACGTCGATCATGGCAGTAGCTCGAGGGGCCGCGTAAGACGTGGACCGACGCGGATGGCGCCGAAATCGCGACGATCCGTCGTCAGTATTCGGTACACATGCCGTCGCTCAGCGACAGCGGCGACGGTCCCATCGACCAGTCCCAAGCGGAGCTTCCCAAATCTTGCGTCGAGCTCGAGGGCTCGAACGATGTCGGAAGGGAGCGGCAGCTCATATTCGTAGCGCGTTCCCGGATCAAACATCTCCGCGACCAGCTTGCGCATGGCGGCCCGGTGGTCACGCAGAAAGTAGTCCACCTCGGCCAGAACGAGGGCAGGCACGATGACGAGACTCGCCGACGTCAGAATCTTCTCGTACTCGGGAAAGCTCGGCCGGCCGCCCTTCGTGCTCGCGAGTGCGCGCAGGAGTCCGCCAGTATCGGCAACGATCGGCGGACTCAAGGCTCGAGATCTCGGAAGAGCTCGGATTCATCCCCGAGTTTGTTGTCCGTGGACTCGAAAAGTCGCGTAGAAGGCGGGCGGCGACCGGTATAGTAGCGCGACGCCACCACGCGCAGGCCCTTACGAATGAGGTCGGAGGCGGAGTGGCCAGCCGCCCGGGCTCTCTTCAGGGCCCGTACATCCTCTGCTTCAAGCCGAACCGTCGTCGAGATCAGCCGCGCCATACATGCACCATACACCAGGCGACGAAGCAACACAACCGGCTCGAAGTATACGGAACCGGATAGCCGGGATGACGCAGCACCTTCCGGCCAGCTAGTGATTCAGCTCAGCCAGCGCTTGCGGCGTCGGTAGTGCTTCACGTCCCGGTACGACCGTCGCCCGCCGACCTCGGTCAGGCCCAGATAGAACTCCTTGACGTCTTCGTTGGCCCGGAGGCTCTCGACCGGCCCGTCCAGCACGATCCGGCCGTTCTCCATGATGTAGCCATAGGCCGCGACCTCGAGAGCGATGACGGCGTTCTGCTCGACCAGCAGGATGGTGACCTGCTCTTCCCGGTTGAGACGGCGGATGATCTCGAAGATCTCCTCCACCAGCAGCGGGGCGAGCCCCAGCGACGGCTCATCGAGCAGCATCAGGCGCGGACGCCCCATGAGCGCGCGGCCGATGGCCAGCATCTGCTGCTCGCCCCCGGAGAGGTAGCCCGCCTTGACTCGCCGGCGCTCGGCCAGCCGGGGGAAATACCCGTAGACGAGGTCGAGGCTCGACCGGACGCCACCCCGATCACGCCGGGTATGGGCCCCGGCGATCAGGTTCTCCTCGGTGGTCAGGTGCGGAAAGACGCGGCGGCCCTCCATCACCTGCGCAATGCCGAGCCGGACGACGTCGGACGCGTTCCAGCGGTCGATCCGCCGGCCGTCGAACTCGATGGTGCCGGTATGGACCTCGCCCTCCTCGATGCGGAGGAGGCCCGAGATGGCCTTGAGCAGCGTGGACTTGCCGGCGCCGTTGGCGCCGAGGAGCGTGACGATGGTCCCGTCGGGGACTTCCAGGGAGACGCCCTTCAGCACCAGGATGATGTGCTGGTAGATCACCTCGACGTTGCTAACTTTCAGCATTCACGCGACCGTGGCCGGCACTCCCCATCCTCTCCCGCGGACAAGGGGGAGGCAGGCCCGAACCGTTCGCTGAACGCGAACGGCGCGGCTTTGCCGCGAGGGCATTCTCCGGGGGGGGCTACCGCCCCCCCTCCGAGAATCCTAGAGGTGCGGCCCCTCGAACCAGTCCTTCACCAGCACGAACTTCCCGCCCTGTACCTTGTAGAGGCGCACCTTACGGGAGCCGGCGTGGTTGGTCGCCGTGATGGTCGTCGGAGCGATCGTCCCCTCGCCGGTGAAATCCTTGATCGACTCCATCCCCTTCTTGAAGTGCTCGCCGGTCACGGCGCTGCCCCCGGCCGCCTTGATGGCGTGCTTGGCGGCCTCGGTGAACAGCGCCGCGTTCATGATACCGCGGACGTAGTAGATCGAGTTCATCTCCTTCGGAGGCTCCTTCCCGCCTTTCTTGTACATGTCCGCGATGTCTTTGGCGACGGGCAGCTTGGCGAGGTCCTCCGGCATGACGACGAAGTTCACGCCCATGTACCCCTCGGCGGCCGGCCCGTTCACGTTCACCTCGTCCTCGCTGAAGCCCCACACCAGGCTGATCATGGTGGCCTTCATCCCGAGCTTGGCCCGCTCCCCCACGGTCAGGGCCGGGCCCTTCCCGAACAGGTGCGAGATGACGAAGTCGGGGTTGAGACGCTGGATCTGGAGCATCTGAGAACTGGCTTCCGCGCACGGAGGCGGGCAGGCGACCTCGCCGACCAGCTCCATGTTGCCGAGCTTCTTCGGGAGCTCCCGGACGTAGTCGAGCGGGTCGCGGCCGGCCGGGTTGTCGTAGAAGAGGTAGGCGATCTTGGCCGCCCGGTTCTCCTTCCAGGCCTCCTTGATGTACTGGTAGATGGCTGCCACCTGGGACTTGTAGGAGGCCACGCCGACGAACACGTACGGGAACTTGGTCGCGTCCTCGACGTCCGAGATGCCGAAGCCGGGGGTGAGGAGGCTGATCTTGTCCCGGTTCGCGAACGTCTTCAGGGCATCCGTGATCGGCGTCCCGTAGCTGACGACGGCCAGGTAACCCTCGGCCTTGAACTTGTTGTAGCCCTCGACCGCCTTGGGCACCGCGTACCCGTGCTCGACCTCGTTGTGCTCGATCTTGTAGCCCTCGATCCCGCCCCGCGAGTTGATCAGATCCATGTAGTCGTGGAAGCCGGGGCAGTACTTCACGCCGACCGTCTGGGTCGGCCCCAGCCGGTCACAGAAGTTGCCGATCTTGAGCACCTTGCCCTGGCTGACCCCCACCGACACCACCAGCGCGACCACCGCGACGACCACGCACGAGCCCACCAGTAAACGCTTCATCGCCTGTTCCTCCTCTCTGCGGACGGAGTGAGTCCGGCCACGCCGTCGTGGCCGGCTGCCTCGGTCTTCCTCAGTACGCGAACGGCCACAGCCGGAAATAGTCCTTGATCCGGCGCCAGATCCGGTAAAGCCCCTCCGGCTCCAGGATCAGGAATAACACGATCGCCAGGCCAAAGATGATCTCCCGGACGTAGGCGAAGTTGCCCAGGGTCCCCGGCATCCCCCAGCGCTTGAGCGCCTCCAGGGCGTCCCGGATGCCGGCCGGCATCAGGGTGATGAAGGCCGCTCCCAGGATCGAGCCGGGCACCGAGCCCAGCCCACCGATGATGATCATGGCCAGGTAGTCGATCGACGTGTTGATGAGGAAGTGCTCGTAGCTCACGACCTGGGTGTAGTAGGCCCACATGGCTCCGGTCACCCCCGCGTAGAACGACGAGATGGCGAAGGCCAGGAGCTTGTAGCGGAAGATGTTCACGCCCATGGTCTCGGCGGCGATGTCCTGGTCCCGGATGGCCACGAAGGCCCGGCCGATATAGCTCCGGGCGAGGTTGCGGGCGGCCACCGTCGCCACCAGCGCGACCACGATGATCAGGTAGTACTTGCGCCGCTCGGTGTCCAGGACGAGCGAGCCGAGGGTGGCCGGCTCGATGACGAGCGCCCCCTGGGCTCCCTGCCCGGTGAGCCAGCCCGAGTGCAGGAGGTTCCACTCGATGATGAACTGGGCGGCCAGCGTGGCGATGGCGAGGTAGAGGCCCTTGACCCGGAGCGATGGGATCCCGAACAGGCAGCCTACCACCGCCGTGCTGAACCCCGCGGCGGGCAGCGCGAGCCAGAACGGCGCCTCGAGCCGCAGGGCGAAGAGCGCCGCGGTGTAGGCGCCGATTGCCATGAACCCGCCCTGGCCGAGCGAGATCTGGCCGGCGAACCCGACCAGGAGGTTGAGCCCGATGGCGCCGATGGAGGCGATGCCGACGAGGTTGAGGATGGAGAGGGCGTAGTCGCTGGCGGTGAGCGGCACCACGCCGAAGAGCACGACCAGGAGCGCGACGAGCCCGAAGCGGGCCAGGGGCAGCTGGTACACGGCCATGTCGGCCGCGTATGTCGTCCGGAAGACGCCGCACTCGCGCGCTAGCACGGCGATTCAGTCCGATAGCCGGGCCGAGACCCGAGCCGCCCTGGGACGCAGGCCCGAGCCGGCCCGAGGCGTATGCAGCATACGTTGAGGGCCGGCGACGGCCGAGGACGACGGGATGCGACGGGTGTCGGCACGGCTACACGCGCTCGATGATCTCGCGGCCGAACAGGCCGTACGGCCGCACCATCAGCGCCACGATCAGTACCATGAAGGGCACGACGTCCTTGGCTCCGCCGCCTACCAGCGGGTCGATGTAGCCGGCCGCCAGGTTCTCCAGCACGCCCATGAGGAAGCCGCCCACCACCGCTCCCATGATGGAGTCGAGGCCCCCGAGGATCACCACCGGGAACACCTTGAGCCCGACGATCGCCAGGTACGGATCCACGCCGAGGATGCGCCCCCAGATGACGCCGCCGAGGGCCGACACCATGCCCGCGATGGCCCAGGCCAGGGCGAGGATCGCGCGGAGGTCGATGCCCATGGCAGCCGCCGCCCGGGGGTCGTCCGACACGGCCCGCATGGCGATCCCGAAGCGGGTGCGCTGGAAGAAGTAGCCCAGCACGCCCATGCACAGGAGTGCGAGCGCGGCCGACGCCAGGTTGATGGGCGCCAGCGGGACGCCCAGCACCCGAAACGGCGTCGACGGGACAATGGCCGGAAACCCTCGCACCTCCGCGCTCCACACCCACGGCGCCACGCCTCGCAGGATGGCGGCCAGGCCGATGGTCGCCATGATCACCGACACGACGGGGTAACCCGTCAGCGGCCGCAGGATCCCCCGCTCGACGACGAACCCCAGCAGCGCCATCAGCCCCATCGTCACCAGGATGGCCAGCGGCAGCGGCAGCCGCACGCTCGAGAGCATCATCAGCGCGACATAACCGCCGATCATCACCTGCTCGCCCTGCGCGAAGTTGATGACCTCGCTCGCCTTGTAGATCAGCACGAACCCCATGGCGATCAGGGTGTACAGGGCCCCGACCATGAGGCCGTTCAGGACGAGCTGGAGGAAGAACTCCATTCAGGACACCGTCCGGATGGCGAGCTTGGTCTCGGTGACCGCCTTGCGCCCGTCCTGATAGGTGATCATCCTCGGCGGGGGGCTTTGCCCCCCTCCGAGGCCTCCCCCCCGAGGGTGGCGCGGGCGAAGCCCGCGCTCGGACTCCGGCCAACGGTGCGACCAATAACCCGACGCGGTCTCGTTCGGCATCCCGCTAGTTGCTCCGCGTCTCCACCGTGCGAATGGCGAGCTTGGTCTCGGTGACCGCCTTGCGCCCGTCCTGATAGGTGATCTCGGCCGTCACCGGCACCAGGGGCGCATCCTCGTACAGGGCGTCGATGATCCTGGCGTACTTCTGGCCGATCACGCGCCTCCGGACCTTCCGGGTTCGCGTCATCTCCTCGTCATCGGGGTCCAGCTCCTTGTGGAGGAGCACGTACTTGCGGATCCGGGTGGCCGCCGGCAAGTCCTGGTTGACGCGTTCCACCTCGCGGTAGACGAGGTCGTAGACCTCGGGCTTCTGGGCCAGGTCGGTGTAGGTCGTATAGGTGAGCTGCCGGCGCTCGGCCCATTTCCCGACGGTTTCCATGTCGATGTTGACCAGCGCGGCGACGTACGGGCGGTCGGGCCCGACCACCACGGCCTCCTTGACGTAGGGGCTGAACTTCAGCTTGTTCTCGAGGAACTGGGGCGCGAGAGTCGTGCCGTCGGCCAGGCGGGTGACGTCCTTCAGCCGGTCGACGACCACCAGGTGCCCGTCCTGATCGAAGAAGCCGGCGTCCCCCGAGTATAGCCAGTTGTCCCGGATGACCTCCCGGGTCGCCTCCGGGCTCTTGTAGTACCCGGCGAACATGGCCCCGCTGCGCGAGACGATCTCGCCGTCCTCGGTGAGCCGGATCTCCACCCCGGGGTACGGCAGGCCCACGGTCCCCAGCTTCACCCCGTCATCGGGCTGGCCGCAGCAAAAGGCACAGTTCTCGGTCTGCCCGTAGATCTGCTTGAGGTTCACGCCCAGTCCCCGGTAGAAGAGGATGATCTCGTGGGCCAGCGGAGCGCCCCCGGTGAACGCGTAGCGGAGCCGCCGGGCTCCGCGCTGATCGCGCAGCGGCGCGAAGAGCAGGAGCTCGCCGACGACCCACCGGAGGCGCAACCAGGCCGAGAGGGGTCGGCCCTCCATCCGCCGGCGGGCGACCTCCTCCCCGACCGGCATGAACCGATTGAAGACCCACCGCTTGAGGCGACTCGAATCGTCGATCTTCACCCGGATCTCGGAATAGCTGTTCTCCCAGATCCGCGGCGGGCCGATGAACAGGTGCGGCCCGATCTCCCGGAGGTTGACCAGGACGGTCTCCGGCCCCTCGGGAAAGTTGACCGTCAGCCCGCGCACCGTCCCCAGGGCGAGCGACCAGGCCGTCTCGCCCACCCAGGCGATCGGCAGATACGAGAGGAGCTCGTCCCCCTCCCGGACCTTCTCGCGGGCGAGGAACTGGTGGGCGGCGGCGATCATGGTCCGATGGGTCAGCATGGCGCCCTTGGGGAGACCGGTCGTCCCCGAGGTGTAGGCGATGAGCGCGACGTCATCCGGCCCGCCGGCGGCGATCAGCTCGTCGAAGAGGCCGGGGCGGGCCCCTTCGACCTCCCGGCCGCGCGCCTCGAGCTCGGTGAGCGGCATGAGCCAGCCGTGGTCGTAATGCCGCAACCCCTTGGGGTCGTCGTAGAAGACACGCTCGGCCTTGGGAAGCCCGGCCCGGGCCTCGACCAGCTTGTCGACCTGCTCCTGGTCCTCGGCCAGCACGAAGCGGGCGTCCGAGTGGTCGACGACGTACTGAACTTCCCGGGCGATCGCGTCCTGGTAGATGGGAACGGGCACCGCCCCCACCGCCTGCGCCGCGAAGATCATCCAGTAGGCCTCGGGGCGGTTGTCGCTGATGATGGCGACCTTGTCGTCCCTCCGGAGCCCCAGGGCGTGAAGCCCCAGCGCGAGGGCCCGCACGTGTCCGAGCACCTCGCCGCGCGTGTACTCGAGCCAGATGCCCTTCTCCCGCTCCCGCATGGCAGGCCGCCCCGGCTCGCTCCGGGCCCCGTCCACGAATATCCGGATCAGCGTGGCCTCGGACGACCCGGGCTCGCTCATCCGGCGGCTCCGGCGGGGACGCCCTTCGCGCCCAGGTAGGCCTTGATGACGCGCGGGTCCCCTCGGACTTCGGCCGGGCTGCCCTCGGCGATCTTCTGCCCGAGGTCGAGCACGATGACCCGCTCGGAGATGTCCATCACCACGCCCATGTCGTGCTCGATGAGCACGATGGCGATGCTCCACTCGTCGCGGACGTCGATGACGAACCGCGCCATGTCCTCCTTCTCCTCGACGTTCATCCCGCTCATGGGCTCGTCGAGCAGCAACAGCTTGGGCTGGAGCGCGAGGGCCCGTCCCAGCTCGACCCGCTTCTGGAGGCCGAGCGGCAGGGTACCCACGATCGCCTTCCGGATCGCCTCGATCTCCAGGAAGTCGATGACGTCCTCCACGGCCGCCCGATGGCGCACCTCCTCGCGGCGGCCGGGGCCCCAGTACAGCGCCGCCGCCAGCGGGTTCGAGCGGATGTGGACGTGTCGGCCCAGCATGAGGTTGTCGAGGACCGTCATCCCGCGGAAGAGGGCGATGTTCTGAAAGGTGCGGGCCATCCCGCGGCGAGCGATCTCGGAGGCGGACAGCCCCGTGATGTCGCGGCTGTCGAAGACGATCCGCCCGGCGCTGGGCGGGAAGATGCCGCTCACGGCGTTGATCAGCGTGGTCTTGCCGGCCCCGTTGGGGCCGATCACGGAGACGATCTCGCATGGGCCGACCGTGAAGTCGACCGCGCTGACGGCCTGCACGCCGCCGAAGTGCTTCGCCACCCCGCGGACCTCGAGCAGCGCGGCCCCTCCGCTCCCGCGCGACAGTGCCCCGCTCACCGGCAGCACGGCGCTAGCTCACTGCGCCGGGCCGAGACCCGAGCAGCCCTGCCAGGGGTCGGCGCGCGTGGGGCCAAGTGACGAGCATGGCTAGGACGCAGGGAGGAGGCGGCCCGAGGCGTATGCCGCATCCGTTGAGGGCCGCCGACGACCGAGGACGACGCCAGGCGAAGTCAATTGGCCCCACGCTAGCTCAGCCAGCGCTTGCGGCGCCTATAGTGCTTCACGTCCCGGTAGCTCTTGCGCTGCCCCACGCCGGTCAGGCCCAGGTAGAACTCCTTGACGTCCTCGTTCTCGCCGATCGTCCTGGCGTCGCCGTCCAGCACGATCCGGCCGTTTTCCATCACATAGCCGTACCGCGCGAACCGGAGGGCCATCGCGACGTTCTGCTCCGCGAGCAGGACGGCCACTTTCTCGTCCCGGTTCAACCGATGGACGATCTCGAAAATCTCGGCGACCAGCATCGGAGCCAGCCCCATGGAGGGCTCGTCCAGCAGCATGAGACGGGGTCGCGCCATCAGGGCGCGCCCGATCGCCAGCATCTGCTGTTCGCCGCCGGAGATGTAACCGGCATCCACGTTCCGCCGTTCGGCCAGCCGCGGGAAGTACCCGTACACCCGCTCGACCGCCTGCTTCAGGGACCGGCCATTCCGACGCGTGTAGGCCCCGGTCAGGAGGTTCTCCTCTACGGTGAGGTGCTCGAAGACCCGGCGCCCCTCCATGACCTGGACGACGCCGCGGCGGACGACCTCGGCCGGGTCGCGCCGGTGAATCGCCTCTCCCAGGAGCTCGATGCTGCCCTTGGTGACGTCGCCACGCTCCGTTCGGAGCAGCCCCGAGATCGCCTTCAAGGTCGTGCTCTTCCCGGCCCCGTTGGCGCCGAGGAGCGCCACGATGCCCCCTTCGGGAACGGCCAGGGACACCCCTTTCAGGACCAGGATGACGTGGTCGTAGATGACCTCGATGTTGTTAATCGAGAGAAGCGGTCGCGGGTTCTCGCTCATCGGTCGTCGGCCTGCCCGCTCGTCTGTCCTCGCGGGCCGGCGCGGGTCCCCTCGCCCCTCGGCGAGCGAGGGGACGCTCCACGCCGGCCTGTTCGGTCTCCGAGTCCGCTCGCGTCAGCCCGCCTTCGAGCAGTCGCGCATCTCGTACCCGAGCTTCTTCCCTTCCTGGATGGCGGCCTCTTCGATCTTCGGCCGCACGACCTCGCGCATGGTAGGAATCCAGTCCGAGACCAGGCTCCACTTCTTGCCGTCCCATTGCTGGAAGAGGACCGGGCCGTTGCCCTCGTGGTCCTCGCAGGTCACCTTGATCGGGTGGGTAAAGCCCTTCATCCCCAGCTCCTCGAGGCGCTTCTCGGTGAGGTTCAGGTTCTCGAAGCCCCACCGGACCTGCTCCCCGGTCAACGGCTTGTTCCCGAACTTCGTCATGGCGGTACGAATCGCCTCGGCCGAGAGCATGGCATTGACGATGCCCCGGTTGTAGAGCGGGCTGCCCATCTCCTCCTTCTTGCCGCTCCCCTTGCCCTTGTCGTAGACGAACTTCACGATGTCCTGGTGCACCTTGAAGCTGGTGCCGGGGGCGTGGAAGGTCGCGCCCTTGTACCCCTTGGCGCCCTCACCGGCCGGGACGACATCCGAGTCGTTGGCCGACCACCAGTTGCCGATGAAGTGGTCCATCTTGTACCCGATCGACGCCGCTTCCTTGACGGCGACCTGGTTCATGACCCCCCAGCCGGACATGAAGATCCAGTCCGGGTTGAGCCGGCGCACCTGCAGCCAGGTCGATTTCTGCTCCTGGCCCGGATGGTCGACGGCCAGCAGCGTCAGATCGAACCCGAGCTGCTTGGACAGCGTCTCCAGGGTCGGGTTGGCCTCCTTGCCATACGGGCTGTTGTGGAAGATGTGGGCGATCTTCTTGCCCTTGAGCTTGTCCATCCCGCCTTCCTGCTGCCCGATGTACCGGATGACCGCGGAAGCCTGGCTCCAGTACGTGGTGGGGAAGCTGAAGACCCAGGGGAACCAGCGGCCGTCGGCGGCCGCCGTCATCCCATAGCCCATCGAGAAGACGACGAGCTTGTCGACCGGGGCCTTGGGAATGAGCTGATAGGTGATGCCGGTGCTGTAGGGATTGACCACCACCGGACCCTTGGCCTTCAGGCGCTCGTAGCACTCGACCCCCTGCTTGGTGTCGTACTGGGTCTCGCACTCCTCCCAGGCCAGCTTGACGCCGTTGAGGCCGCCGTCACGCTCGTTGACGAGCGAGAAGTAGTCGACGAAGCCGTTGGCGATCGGAATCCCGCTGGGGGCGTAGGGCCCGGTCCGGTAGACGAGGAGCGGGATGAAGACCTCCTTGGCCTGGGCCGACGCCACCGCCGGCGCCGCCATCACCACGATCGCCAGTAGGCCGATGATCACGCGTCGCACGCTCATGCCTGCCTCCTTTTCTCGAGGGGGGCTCCGGCTCCCCTCCGAGGGCTCAGTGCGGGAACGGCCACAGCCGCAGCTTCTCCTTGGTGATCTGCCAGAGTCGGGCCAGACCGTTTGGTTCGACGATGAGAAAGAAGATGATCAGGGCGCCGAACACCATGAGCTCGATCTGCTTCTGGAGGGCGACGGGGAGATCGAGCCCGACGCTTCGCGGTACCCGGGTCAGGAAGATCGGCACCAGCACGATGAAGGCGGCGCCGAGGAACGAGCCGAGGATCGAGCCGAGGCCCCCGATGATGACCATGAACAGGACGAGGAACGACAGGCCCACGTCGAAGGCGAGCGTCTCGGCGCTTCCCAGGTAGAGAAAGACCAGCTCGGCCCCGGCCACCCCGCAGTAGAACGAGCTGATGCCGAAGGCGAGCAGCTTCGTCCGAAGCGGCCTGACGCCGATGATCTCGGCCGCGATGTCGCGGTCGCGGATCGCCATCCACGATCGCCCGACCCGCCCCCGGACCAGATTCTTGGCGGCCAGGGCGAAGACGGCTACCAGGGCGAGCGCGGTCACGTAACGGGCGGAGGCTGTCGCGCCGGGACCGGTGACCATCACGCCGAACACGGTGCGCGGGGGCGCCGTGATCGTGCCCGACGAGGCGTAGTTGGAGAACCACGCCACCTTGTTGAAGAGCCAGACGAGGAAGAACTGAGCGGCCAGGGTGGCCACCGCGAGATAGAAGCCCTTGATCCGCAGACTGGGGATCCCGAACAGCAGACCGACGGCGGCCGCCACGATGCCCGCGATCAGGAACACGATCAGGATGTTGACTCCGGGAAAGGCGGTGGTCAGCTTGAAGGCGGCGTAGGCGCCGACCGCCATGAAGCCTCCGGTGCCGAGCGAGAGCTGGCCGGCGTAGCCGGTGAGGAGGTTCAGGCCGAGGGCGGCCAGGGAATAGATGAGGAACGGGATCAGGATCGCCTGCAGCCAGTACTCGTTCGCGACCAGCGGCGGCACCAGGAAGGCCGCCAGCACCGCCAGGACGACGACCCAGCGGTCCTGGGCGATGGGAAAGATCGCCTGGTCGCTGGCGTAGCTGGTCTTGAACTGCCCCGCCTCGCGGTAGATCACGGCTTCACACCCGCTCGATGATCTTTTCCCCGAACAACCCCTGCGGCCGGAACAGCAGGAAGACCAGGGCCAGCATGTACGCGAACCAGTTCTCGATGGCCCCGCCGACCAGCGGGCCCCAGTACACTTCGGCCAGCTTCTCCCCGACGCCGATGATGAGCCCGCCGCCGATGGCGCCGGCCACCGAGGTGAAGCCCCCGAGGATGAGGACGGGCAGCGACTTGAGCGCGATCAGCGACAGGCTGAACTGCACGCCGCTCTTGGCTCCCCACATGATTCCGGCCACGATGGCCACGATGCCCGCCACCGACCAGACGATGATCCAGATGGTCTTGAGCGGGATGCCGATGGACAGGGCTGCCTCGTGATCGTCGGCCACTGCCCGGAGCGCCCGGCCGATTCGGGTCCCATGGAAGAGCACGGCCAGGATGGCCACCAGAACCGCCGCCGTCCCCGCGGCCGACAGCTCCAGCTGGTTCATCTGGATCCCGGCGACGATGAACGATCGGTCCGGGATGCCCACGTCGAGCTTCTTGACGTTGCTTCCCCAGAGCATCTCGCCGAAGCCTTCGAGGAAGAACGTCAGCCCGATGGTGGCCATGAACAGGACGATGTGCTCCTGGTTGACCAGCGGGCGCAGCACCAGCCGCTCGATGACGATCGCCAGCGCCACCATCACCGCCACCGTCAGCAGGAGCGCCAGGGCGACGGGCACCCCGCGCTCCATCAGACCGACGAGGGTGAGCGCCGCGAACAGCACCATGACCCCCTGCGCGAAGTTGAAGACCCCCGAGGCCTTGAAGATCAGCACGAAGCCGAGGGCCACCAGCGAATACATCAGGCCGGCGGCCACGCCCCCGATCAGCACCTCGGCCAGGAAGCGCGGGTTCGTCAGCATGTCGGCGAACGGCGCCACCAGGATTCCGTACACGATCTGAGTCACGTCTCCCACTCCACGCCGCTCAGCCCGACCGCCGGGGCCTCAGTCATGGGCCACGCCCAGATAGGCGTCGATGACCGCCTTGTCGGTCCGCACCTCATCGGGCGACCCGTCGGCGATCTTGCGCCCGTAGTCCAGGACCACGACCCGATCGGAGATGTCCATGACCACGCTCATGTCGTGCTCGACGAGCGCGATGGTGGTGCCGAACTCGTCGTTGACGTCGAGAATGAAGCGACACATGTCCTCCTTCTCCTCGACGTTCATGCCGGCCATCGGCTCGTCCAGCAGCAGGAGATGGGGCTCGGCGGCCAGCGCCCGGCCCAGCTCGACTCGCTTCTGCAGGCCATACGGCAGGCGCCCGGCCGGCGTCTTTCGGATGGCCTGGATCTCCAGGAAGTCGATGATCCGCTCGACGGACGCCCGGTGCCGGAGCTCCTGCCTCCTGGCCGGGCCCCAGTACAGGGCTTCGAAGAGGATGTTGCCGTTCATCTTCAGGAGCCGCCCGGTCATGATGTTGTCGAGCACGCTCATACCCTTGAACAGGGCCACGTTCTGAAAGGTGCGGGCGATCCCCAGCGCGGCGACCTGGTGCGCCCTGAGCCGCGTCCGGTCCTTTCCCCCGAAGAGGATCCGTCCCTCGTACGGGTGATAGAACCCGCTGACCAGATTCAGCAGGGTCGTCTTCCCGGCCCCGTTGGGACCGATGATCGCCAGGATGTCCCCTTCCCCGATCGTCAGGCTGACCCGCTGGAGCGCCTGGACGGCCCCGAAGCGCACGCTGATCTCCTCCACGGCGAGGAGCGGCTCGGAGCGCGTCGCCTCGCTCACCGTGAGCCGGCCGCCTCGAGGCTCGCCACCTCGCGGATCCGCACGTGGGCGCGGATGGTGGCGGTGCGTCCGTCCTCGTAGGTCACCTGCGCCTGGACCTCCGCGTACTCGCCGTCCGCGTAGAGCGCCTCGATCAGGGGCGCGTACTTCTGGGCGATGAATCCCCGGCGGACCTTGCGCGTGCGAGTGATTTCCTCGTCGTCCGGATCCAGCTCCTTGTGGAGGATCAGGAACCGCTTGATCCGAGCGCCTCGCAGCCGCTCGTCCTCGGCGAGGCTCGCATTCACCCGCATGACCTCCCGAGCGACCAGATCGTAGACCTCCGGCTTCTGTGACAGGTCGGTATAGCTCGTGTAGGCCAGGTCCTGCCGCTCGGCCCAGTTGCCGACCGCCACCAGGTCGATGTTGACGAGTGCCGTCACGTACGGCCGTCCCTGCCCGATGCAGACGGCCTCCCGGATGTACGGCGAGAACTTGAGCTTGTTCTCGAGATACTTGGGGGCGAAGAGCGTGCCGTCGGCCAGACGGCTCACGTCCTTGGCCCGGTCGATGATCCTCAGATGGCCGTCGTGATCGAGAAACCCCGCGTCGCCCGAGTGGATCCAGCCGTCTTCCAGCGTCTGGCGGGTCGCGTCCGGGTTCTTGTAGTAGCCTCGGAAGACGCCGGGACTCCGGTAGAGCACCTCGCCATCGGCCGAAATGCGGATTTCCACCCCGGGGAGCGGGGTGCCGACGGTGTCCAGCCGCACGTCGCCGTCCTGATGGATGGAGATCAGGGCGCTGGACTCGGTCATGCCGTAGAGCTGCTTCACGTTGATCCCCAGCGAGCGGAAGAACACGAAGATCTCCGGTCCGATGGCCTCTCCGGCGGTATAGGCCCGGCGGATCCGCCGCAGCCCCAGGTTGTCCTTGAGCGGCCCGTACACCAGCAGGTCGCCCAGGGGATACACGAGCCGCCGCCACAGCGAGACCGGCTGGCGGGCCAGGCGGCGTCGCTCGATCTCCTGGGCCAGGCCGAGGAAAACGTGGACGAGGGTCCGCTTGGGCCAGGCGGCGTCCTCGATGCGGATCATGACGTTGGTGAGGATGCTCTCCCAGATCCGGGGCGGAGCGAAGAAGTACGTGGGGGCGATCTCCTTCAGGTCGTGGAGCACGGTGGCGGCGCTCTCCGGGCAGTTGACGGTGAACCCGGCCACGATCGACTGCGCGTACGAGAAGATGTGGTCCCCCACCCAGGCCATCGGCAGGTAGGCCAGCACGTCCTCGTCCCCGCCGATCCCTTCCCGGGCCACCGCGTGGCGAGCCGTCAGGATGAGGTTCCGGTAGGAGAGCATGGTGCCCTTGGGAGCCCCGGTGGTCCCCGAGGTGTAGCAGATGATCGCCAGGTCGTCGGCGGCTCCCTTGGCGATCTCGGCGTCGAAGTACGCGGGATTGTCCAGGGCGAACTTCCGGCCGAGGTCCCGGAGCTGGTCGAGGCTCATCAGGAACGGCTCGGTGTAGCTCCGGAGTCCCCGCGGATCGTCGTAGATGATGTATTGGAGACGCGGACACTTCGCCTTGACGTGGAGGAGCTTGTCGACCTGCTCCTGGTCCTCCACCACGGCGAACCGTATGTCGGCGTGATCGACGATGTAGGCGAGCTCCTTCTCGACCGAGTCCTGATACAGCGGGACCGCCACGCCTCCGAGCGACTGAGTGGCCGCCACGCCCCAGTAGAGCTGGGGCCGGTTGTCGCCGACGATGGCCGTCTTGTCGCCCCGCGCCAGCCCGAGGGCCGCCAGGCCGAGGCCGATGAGCCGGGCCTGCTCGAAGTAATCGGGCCAGGTGTACGACTGCCAGATCCCGAGGTCCTTCTCGCGGATCGCCACCTTTCCAGGCATCCGTTGCGCGTTCGACTCGATCAGCTTCGGAAACGTGTCGAGTCGCCGGTCCAGATCGTCGAGGAGCGTGCTCATCGAGGGCCGGTGGCCTCCGGCTGCCTGACACTCACGGCCGGCCGAGGACGGTGCGCGCGGGATCGATCTCCTCGCGCAGGATCCCGAGCTCCCGGTCGGTGGGCGGAGGCAGCGTCTCCACCCGGTCGGCCACCAGCGGCGTGAGCTCCATCTCGGCCAGCACCGACTCGACGGTGAGCCCGTCCAGGATGCCGACGAGCGTCATCTTCCGGGTCGCGTCGTCGAAGCCGAAGCACGCCCGGGAGGTCACCACCCGCCAGGGCCCCGTCCCCGCCGGCAGCCCCGCCCGCTCCCGGGCGCCCGAACTCCCGTCGAGATAGCCCGGGGAGGTGACGAAGTCGACCCGCGGCACGAACCGCCGCCGCTCGTGAAGCATGATCACGATGGTCCGCCAGCAGTACGAGGCCACCTCGTTCGCCCCGCCCGAGCCCGGGAAGCGCTTCTTCGGATGGTGCCAGTCCTCGCCGAGCATGGTCGAGTTGATGTTCCCGTACAGATCGATCTGGGTCGCCCCCAGGACGCCATAGTCGATCAGGCCGAGCTGGGCCTGGGCGAAGATCGTGTTCATGTTGGTCCAGGCGATCGACCGGTAACAGTTCGACGGGCCCCCCATCGTGTTGCGGACGAAGGGAGTCAGGGGGGTCGGGCCGATGGCCCCGAACTCGAAGACCTGCACGAGCTGGGGCGCCTGGATGCGCTGGGCCAGGATGGCGGCGATCTGGGGCATGCCGAACCCGATGAAGGCGGTCTTCTGGTCCTCCAGCAGGCGCGCGCACTGGGCGATCATGAATTCCGCTTCGGTGAACGTGCGCGCGGTCGTCGGGGTGGTGCTCACGGCGAGTAGCCCTCTTTGATCGTCGCCTGGCGGCGAAGCGCGCTCAAGCGCCGGAGCCCGACTCGCTGCTCGAGCATCTCCTCGTGAGACCCCACCGAGTAGACGTACTTCTCGAGATACTCGCCGAGCCGCCCCTGGCGCTCGAGGCCGAAATACTCCCCGAAGTGCTCGAAGTCCATCTCGTAGACGCCCGGCAGCCCTCCGGGGTAGGCGCCGAAGGGCGCGTACACCACGGCATCGACCAGGTAATAGGGAATCGTCGTCCGGCCCGGGTCCTTGCGGATGTCGTCGTGGTCGATGATCTCGTCCGTCGAGACGATGACCTTGCGCGAGGCCATCGCGGTCTCCAGCGGCTGGACGCCCGGCCCGAAGCAGCGCGCGTTCCCATGGACGTCGGCCTGGTGCACGTGGACCAGGCCGACGTCGGGGTTGACCGCCGGCACCAGGGCGATCGGCTTCCCGGTGAACGGGTCGCTGATCACCTTCGCGCCCGAGTACCGGAGCGTGTCCGTGCCGAGGAGCGCCCGGGTGGGGATGAACGGCACGCCCATGGCCCCGGCCAGGTGGCGGAGCGTCAGCGTCCCGTTGGTCCACTCGGTCACCTGCACCTCGCCGCGTTCCACCGCCTTGTTGAGGGTCTCGCCGAGTCCCATGAACCCCACGTCGATCCGGCTGATGACGCCCGCGGCCGCCAGCAGCGTGGACTCCATCAGCGTGAACTTCGCGCAATACCAGAGGTTGCGGCGCCGCTGCCGGATGACCTCGCGGATCAGGACGAGCGGGCCCCGGGTGTAGGAGGAGAAGTCGAACGAGACATAGTCGCCGTCGGCGACCAGCCGGGTCACCGCCTCGGAGGCCGTCGTGGTCTTGTCCACGAAGTCCCGGCGCTTGTGGTCGCGCATCCAGGTCCGGAGCGTGTCCGGGTCCTGGAGGCGATACTCGCCCACGCCCGCGGCGAGGAGTTCGATGTCAGGCAAGGCTCATGCTCCGGGGCACAGACGCCCCGGCCGCGACACCGGCGGTTGGCTTCGCGTCACGCTGGGTAGAGCCGGGTTGTGCCCTCAGGAATTCGCGCAGGTAACCGGAGTGTAGCGGACCGGCCGAGCGCCTGTCAAGCAGGACGCGGACTTACGCGCCACTCCCGGCGGGGCCCGGGGGCCTCAGCCCTTTCGCTCCGGCGGCTGCCAGAGTCGCTGCCAGGCCGCCAGGCTCTCCTGCATCGTCCGCTGAAAGGCCTCCGCCTGCTTCCGCATCTCGGCGCTCCCGGCCTCGCCGGCCGGGCTGGCGGCGGTGGCGGCCTCCAGCGTCTTCTTCCAGTTCTCGGCCCAGGCCTCCAGCGGGTTCGGCGCCGGCCGCGAGGAGGGCCCGGCCGTCGACGCCTCCAGAGCGCGCCGGCACTCGCGCTCCCAGAGCTCGAATCCCTGCTCGATCGCCGTCACGAAGCCGTCCTTGCTCATCCGGGCCAGGCGCAGCCACTGCTCGGCCAGGCGGCGGTAGGCCTCGCCGTCCTGCCGGGGCAGCCCTTCGAGCGCCCGGGTCATGACCGAGAGCGCGCTGGTATAGGCATCCGTCAGCTGGCGGAGGGTGTCGGCGAGGTTCGGCAGCGTGTCCACTCAGCTCACCTCCTTGGCCCGCTCCCGCAGCAGGTACTTCTGGATCTTCCCGGTCGAGGTCTTCGGCAGCGGTCCGAACACGACGTGCTTGGGCACCTTGTAGCGCGCCAGGTTGGCGCGGCACCACTGGATCAGGTCCGCCGCCACGACCGGGCCGGCGTCCGGCTTGAGCGTGACGAAGGCACAGGGCGTCTCGCCCCACGTCGCGTCGGGCCTGGCCACGACCGCGGCCTCCATCACGGCCGGGTGATGGTACAGCGCCTCCTCGACCTCGATCGAGGAGATGTTCTCGCCCCCCGAGATGATGATGTCCTTCGAGCGGTCCTTGAGCTCGACGTAGCCGTCGGGATGCCAGACCGCCAGATCGCCGGTGTGGAACCAGCCGCCGCGGAAGGCCTCGGCGGTGGCCGCCGGATTCTTGAGGTACCCCTTCATCACGGTGTTCCCGCGGAGCATGACCTCGCCCATCGTCCGGGCGTCCCGGGGCACCGGGGCCATCGTCTCGGGGTCGGCCACCATCAGCCCCTCGAGGGTCGGGTACCGGACGCCCTGTCGGGCCATGAGCGCCGCCCGCTCCGGGAGCGCCAGCCCATCCCATGGCTCCTGCCAGGCGCAGAGGGTCGCCGGGCCAAAGCTCTCGGTGAGGCCGTAGAGGTGGGTGACGCGAAACCCCATGGACTCCATCGCCGCGATCACCGCCGACGGCGGAGCGGCGCCGCCCGTCGCCATCTCCACGAGGTGGTCGAACCTCACCTTCACCGCGGCCGGCGCGTGGATGAGCATGGTCAGGACGATGGGCGCCCCGCAGAGATGCGTGACGCCGTGCCGCGCGATGGCCGGGAAGATCCGGGCCGGGTCGACCCGCCGGAGGCACACGTGGGTGGCGCCGGCCGCCGTCACCGCCCAGGTGTAGGTCCAGCCGCTGCAGTGAAACATGGGCAGCGTCCAGAGGTAGACCGAGCGCGGGGACAGCCCGAAGGCGAGCGCGTTGCCGAGGGCGTTCAGATAGGCGCCGCGGTGGTGGTAGACGACCCCCTTGGGGTTCCCGGTGGTGCCCGAGGTGTAGAGGAGGCAGATGGCCTGCCACTCGTCGGCCGGAGGCTGCCAGTCGAAGGCGGGATCGCCCTCCAGGAGAAAGGCCTCGTAGTCCTTCTCTCCCAGGAGCTTGCCGCCCCTGGGCTCGGCATGGAGCGGATCGTCGATGTCGATGACCGGGATCTGCCGGCCGAGGCGGACCAGCGCGTCCGCAACGGTGTCGGAGAATTCCGTGTCGGTGACGAGAAACCTGGCCTCGCCGTGCTCGAGGATGAAGGCGATGGAGCCGGCGTCGAGCCGGTAGTTGAGGGCGTTGAGCACGCCGCCCGCCATCGGGACGCCGTAGTGCGCCTCGAGCAGGGCCGGGACGTTCGGGGCCATCACCGCGACCGCGTCGCCGGCGCCGATCCCGCGCCGGACCAGGGCCGAGGCGAGGCGCCGGCAGCGGGCGTAGAACTCGGCATAGGTGAACGTCCGGTCGCCGTGGATGACGGCGGGCTTGTCCGGGTAGACCGCGGCGGCCCGGGCCAGAAACGACAGCGGGGTGAGAGGGGCGTAGTTGGCCGGTCCCCGGTCGAGGTCGCGCTCGAAGGCCCTCACGGCGCCACTCACCGCACCGCCGGCGTCCCCGCCCCCGGGGCGCTCCGCGGCGCCGCCGCGTGCTCCGGCGCCCGCCCGCGGATCTCCCGCACCTCGGCCTCCGAGCGCCAGACCTGGTCGCCCGGGATGTAGGTCGCGTCCCGCCAGATGGCGAAGTCCGGGAAGCGCTCGTCCCACGCCACCACCCCGATGTAGGAGCCGACGTTGGCCTGGTGATCCACCGGGCGGATGAAGCGTCCGGGACCCTGGAGCGAGTCCAGCTCGAGGCCTTCGAGGGCGTCGACGAGCTTTTCGGTGTCGAACGTCTCGACCCGGCGCACCGCCTTGGCCCAGGCCATGACGGCGTCGTACGCGTTCATCGCCCATGCCGAGGGATAACGGTTGGTCGCCGCGCCGTACCGGTGGAGGAAGTCCTCGAAGCGCGGGCTCGGCCAGAGCTTCCGGATGACGTGAAACGGCCCGCGCTCGTAGCCGACCACGCCCTCCACCGCGTCTGGCCCGAGGGCCTGGAGCGTCTCCACGTCGTAGAGGGCCGCGAACGGGACCTTCGTGAAGAACTCGACCGCTCGGCCCTGCCGGGTGAAGGCGGCGAGATCCGCCCCGAACAGGTTACTGTAGACCGCGTCGGGCCGGGCTTCGAGGATGTCGGTCAGGTAGGTGGCGAAGTCCTGCGCCCCCGCCTTGGGCCACAGCCGCGCGACGATCTCCACGTCAGGCCGGTGCTCCCGGAGCCGGCGCTCGAAGGCCTCCGCCTGGGTGTGCCCCAGCTCGTAGTCCGGGCCCAGAATGACGTAGCGGCGGTAGGGCTGCCTGGCCATGTAGAGCGCCATCGCACTCCCTTCGATGAAGGTGTTCGCCACCACCGAGAAGATGTACCGGTGCCCGCCCTCCACGAAGGCCCGCTCCGTGTTGGCGGTGTGGGAGATCAGGATCGTCCTGGTCTCCCGGGCCACCTCCGACATCGCCAGCAGGACGTCGCTTCCGACCGGGCCCAGGAGCAGTGCGGCCTCGTCGTCCACGATGACCTCCCGGGTCGCCCGCGCGCCGGCGGCCGCCTTGCCGCCGTCGTCGCGGACGATCAGGTCGATCCGGTGGCCCAGCAGGCCGCCGGCGGCGTTCAAGTCGGCGACGGCGAGCCGGGCCCCCTCGATCCCGGCCAGCCCGAGGAGGGCCCAGGGCCCGGTGGCGCTCGACACCATGCCGACCTTGATCGTCCGCGGCGGTTGGGCGGGCTCCACCACGAACGTCAGGTTGACCCGGAGCGGCTTGTCGACGAGGCGAGCCAGCTCGCCCACGATGCCGCGGCGGAAGGTCAGGACGCAGACGACGAAGATGGCCCCCTGGACCACCGTCACCCACGCCCCGAGCTGGGCCAGGTAGTTCTCCAGCGCGATCACGATGAAGGCGCCCACGGCCGGTCCGTAGACGGTCCCCAGGCCGCCCAGGAGCGTCATCAGCACGACCTCGCCCGACATCGTCCAGTGGACGTCGGTGAGCGACGCGAGCTGGAAGACGAGGGCCTTGGTCGCCCCCGCGAGCCCCGACAGGGTGGCGGACAGGACGAACGCGATCAGCTTGTAGTGCTCCGCGCGGAAGCCCAGCGACACCGCGCGCGGCTCGTTCTCACGGATGGCCTTGAGCACCTGACCGAACGGCGAATGGATCGCCCGGTAGAGCACGAGGAAGCCGATCAGGAAGATCGCGAGCACGACGAAGTACATCGTGTACGTCTGGCGGAGATCGAGCACGCCGAACATCGTGCCCCGCGGCACCGCCTGGATGCCGTCCTCGCCGCCCGTGAACCGCGACTGGATCGCGAAGAAGAACACCATCTGGGCGAAGGCCAGCGTGATGTTGGCGAAGTAGATCCCGCGGCTCCGGATGGTCAGCGCGCCGATCACGAGGCCGAGCAGCCCCGCCACCGCCGTTCCGGAGAGGATTGCCAGCTCCGGCGGCGAGCCCCAGACCTTGGCGGCGTGCGCGGAGACGTAGCCGGCCGCGCCCAGGAAGGCCGCGTGGCCGAACGAGAGCAGCCCCACGTAACCGATCAGGAGATTGAACGCGCAGGCGAACAGCGCGAAGCAGAGCGCCTTCATGAGGAAGATCGGGTAGACGAAGAACGGCGCGACGACGAGCACCCCCACCATGATCGCGAACGCGATGACCTGATGCCGCGGAACCGCCGTCGCCACCAGCCGGGACGCGGCCTCGACGTACTCCGCCGCCGTCGCCATCTACGCCGTACGGCCGAAGAGGCCGGCCGGTCTGACGAGGAGGACCAGGGCCATGATCACGAAGATGACGGTGTTCGAGGCCTCGGGATAGAAGACCTTGGTGAAGCCCTCCACCACACCGAGCGCGAAGCCGGTCACGATCGAGCCCATGATCGAGCCCAGGCCTCCGATCACGACGACCGCGAAGACGACGAT
>DASYQW010000332.1 GCA_036005065.1 Candidatus Methylomirabilota bacterium
AGGGCGACGAGCTGGTACGGGTCAAGATCGTGCTCCCCCAGACCCTCACCCCGCGCGAGCGTGAGCTCTTCGAGGAGCTTCGCCGACTCCGACCGACTCCGCCGCGCTAGGTCATTTCGGGGGGGTCTCGGAAGACCCCCCCGAGGCCCCCCGTCGTGGCGGCGGCGAAGCCGCCGCTCGGAGCACTCCTCGATGCACCACGCGCTCGGTGGCCGGCGCCGGGTTACTCCGACACGCGCCTAGCGGGTGGGACTGGGCCTCGGTTGTACGCGCACGCCCGGAGCCGCAATACTTGACCCCCTCCTCGGGCAGGGGTACAGTCGAGATGCACCCACACGTCGTCTCTTTCCGGCCTCCGTGGGCTTGAAAGCAGGAGGGTGGTCATGGAGGCGCCGAACCCGCAGCGCCCCCTGCCCCGGGCGCGAAACCACTCCGGGAACCGACAGTCCCGGGCGGGTCCCACCTCGCCCGACCGCCGGGCCGCATTCGACGTCGTGGCGCTGGCGGCCTCGGCCGGGGGACTGAAGGCCCTGAGCCATCTCCTGGCCGCGCTTCCCCACGACTTCCCGGCCTCCCTCGTCGTCGTCCAGCACCTCGATCCCCGCCACCGGAGCCTGATGGCCAGCATCCTCGCCCGCCGGACACCCCTGGCGGTCAAGGAGGCGGAAGAGGGGGACCGCCTGGCTCCGGCCACGGTGCTGATCGCGCCGCCGAACAAGCACCTCCTGGTCAACGCGGACGGAGCGGTGATCCTCGCCCAGACCGAGCTGGTCCACTTCGTGCGCCCGTCGGCCGACCTCCTCTTCGAGTCGGTGGCGGCGAGCTACCGCGAGCGGTCCATCGGGGTCGTCCTGACGGGGACCGGTAGCGACGGGACCATGGGCGTCCAGGCCATTAAGAAGATGGGCGGCACCGTCATCGCCCAGGACGAGGCGACCTGCGAGTTCTTCGGGATGCCGAACGCCGCCATCCAGACGGGCAGCGTGGACTTCGTCCTCCCCCTCGACGAGATCTCATCGGCGCTGGTCACGCTGGTCGCCACCGGAGCAGTCGAGTGACCGCCGAGCGGGCCAACGGGCAGTTCGAGGCCCTCCTCGACTACCTCCAGCGCACCCGCGGCTTCGACTTCGCCGCCTACAAGCCGCCGAGCCTGATGCGCCGGATCCAGAAGCGCATGCAGACGGTGGGCCTCCGCGATTTCGCCGACTACCAGGACCACCTGGAAGTCCACCCCGAGGAGTTCCCCCACCTCTTCAACACGATCCTCATCAACGTCACCGCCTTCTTCCGGGACCCGCCGGCCTGGGACTACCTGGCGGCCGACATCCTCCCCCCGCTCCTCGAGCGCAAGGGCTCCGCTGACCCGATCCGCGTGTGGAGTGCGGGATGCGCCTCCGGCGAGGAGGCCTACACGCTGGCCATGGTCCTCGCCGAGAAGCTCGGCCTCGAAGGACTCCGGCGCCGGGTCAAGATCTACGCCACCGACGTCGACGAGGAGGCACTGAGCCAGGCCCGCCAGGCCACCTATTCAGCCGGGAGGGTCGAGGATGTCCCGACCGGGCTCCGCGAGAAGTACTTCGAACACGCCAACGGCCGGTACGGCTTCCACAAGGAGCTGCGCCGCTCGGTCATCTTCGGCCGGCACGACCTGCTCCAGGACGCCCCGATCTCGCGGGTGGATCTCCTCGTCTCGCGCAACACGCTGATGTACTTCAACAGCGAGGCCCAGGGCCGGATTCTCGGCCGCTTCCACTTCGCGCTCAACGGGGGCGGGTACCTGTTCCTCGGCAAGGCCGAGCTGCTCCTGACCCACGCCGACCTCTTCGTGCCCGTGGACCTCAAGCGGCGGGTGTTCGTCAAGGTCCCGCGCCCGGAGGCGCGGGCGCGTCCGCCCCGGCCGGCAGCGCCCGGCGGCGAGGGGCATGACGACCCGGATGAGACGCGGATGCGCGATCTGGTCTTCGAGGCGGACCCCACGCCCCAGCTCGTCGTCGACGCGAGCGGTGCCCTCGCCCTGGCCAACGAGCGGGCCCGGGCGCTGCTCGGCATCGCCCCGACCGACGTCTGGCGCCCGTTCCAGGAGCTGGAGGCCGCCTATCGGCCCACCGACCTCCGGGCCGTGACCGAGCAGGCGCTGGCCGACCGCCGGCCCGTCCTGCTCCACGACGTGCACTGGCCGAGAAGCGCCGGGGACGCCAGGTACTTCGACATCCTGGCCACGCCGCTCCTCGGCGGGGCCGGCGGCCTCCTGGGGGTGCGGGTGACCTTTACCGACGTCAGCCGGTACAAGCGCCTCCAGGACGAGCTGCACCAGTCCCGGCAGGAGCTGGAGACCGCGTACGAGGAGGTGCAGTCCTCGAACGAGGAGCTGGAGACCACCAACGAGGAGCTTCAGTCCTCGAACGAGGAGCTGGAGACCACCAACGAGGAGCTCCAGTCCACGAACGAGGAGCTGGAGACCATGAACGAGGAGCTCCAGTCCACGAACGAGGAGCTGGAGACGATCAACACCGAGCTGCGCGAGCGGACCGAGGAGCTGAAGGGGTCGACCGCGTTCCTGGGCTCGATCCTCGAGAGCCTGCGGGCGGGCGTGGTCGTCGTGGACCGCGACATCCGGGTGCTGGCCTGGAACGACGGGGCGGAGGACCTCTGGGGCGTCCGCCCCCACGAGGCCAAGGGCCGGCACTTCCTGAACCTCGACATCGGGCTGCCGGCGGCGGAGCTGCTCCAGCCGATCCGGGCGTGCCTATCCGGGGAGGCGCCCCACAGCGCGGTGACCCTGGAGGCGACCAACCGTCGCGGGCGCCGGATCCAGTGCCTGGTCGACTGCACCCCGTTGCTCGGGTCGGCCGCGGACATCCAGGGGGCGATCCTGCTCATGGAGCCTCGGGACGATGGGCGCTGACGCCGCCTCCGGCGGGCCCGACCCGACCCCTCGGCCCGAGGGACAGGCCGTCTCCGACGCCGCCTTCGCCCGCCTCCTGGCCGGGCTCCCGCGAATCATCCCGGCCGGCCCGCCGCCGGCGCCCTCGCGCGCGGAGCTCGCGACACCGTCGGGGCGCGCCCACCTCCTGCTCCGGGCCCGGGGAACCCTCGCCGTTAGCCTCGACCCCGACGACACGCTCGCGACCCTCACGGATCTGGTCGTCCCCGCCCTCGCCGACTGGTGCGCCGTCGACCTCGCCGAGGAAGGCGGTGTCCTCCACCGGGTCGCGGTCGGTCACGCCGACCCTCGCCGGCTCGGTCTCCTGCGCACGCTCTGCGGCCGCTATCACCCCGACCCGGCGGCTCCGGGCTGGCCGTTGGGTGTGGCGCAGACCGGGCGGTCCCGCCACACGTTGGACGCCGAGGCGAGCCTGGCCGCGCTCAGCGGCGATCCCGGGCACCTGCGGATCCTGAAGGAGGTGGGCGCCGCCTCGGTGATCTGTGTGCCGCTCGTCGCCCGGGAGCGCGTGATCGGAGCCCTCACGTTGGCGAGGACGGACGCGAGCGCGCCCCTCAAGGGGGCGGACGCCGCGATGGCCCGGATCCTCGGCAGCATGGCCGGCATCGCGCTTCTCCACAGCCGGCTGCACCAGGAGGTCCAGGCGGCCAGCCGGGCCAAGGACGAGTTCATGGCCATGCTCGGCCACGAGCTGCGAAACCCGATCAGCGCCATCCTGAGCGCCGTGGGCGTGCTCGCACGCCCGGCGGCCGCCGGCGACGTCGCCGCGCGGGCGCGGACGATCATCGGCCGCCAGGCGCGTCAGCTCGGCCGCATCGTCGACGACCTCCTCGACGTGGCCCGGCTCACGTCCGGGAAGATCACCCTCCAGCTCGGCCCCGTGAACCTCGGGGAGCTCGCCGAGCGCTGCCTCGAGAACCTGCGGGTGGCGGGCGCCGGCGACCGGCACGACCTCACCCTCGACGCGAAGGCGACCCCGATCACCGGCGACGCCGGCCGGCTCGAGCAAGTCGTCGGTAACCTGCTCGATAACGCCCTGAAGTACACGCCGCCGGGCGGCCGCATCGTGGTCGCGGTCCGCCCCGAGGGCTCGCACGCCCTGCTCCGGGTCGAGGACACCGGGATCGGCATCGCGTCCGAGGTGCTCTCCCACGTCTTCGACGTCTTCGCCCAGGGCCCGCAGTCCTCGAACCGTCCCCGCGGCGGGCTCGGCCTCGGCCTCACGCTCGTCCGGCGCCTGGTGGAGCTCCACGGCGGCGCCGTCCAGATCGAGAGTCCCGGCCGCGGAGGCGGGACGCGCGTGACGATCCGGCTGCCGCTCGCCGAGCCCGCCACCTCGGCGGCGGCCCCGAGCGTCGCCGAGCCGCCGGCAGCCACCCTTGGCCGGCGCATCCTCCTGGTCGAGGACCACCAGGACGCCCGGGAAGCGCTCCGGTGGCTGCTCGAGGCCGAGGGACACGAGGTCACCATGGCCGCCGACGGACACAGCGCCGTGGAGCTGGCCCTCGCCACGCGGCCGGACGTCGTCCTGGTCGACATCGGCCTCCCTGGCCTCGACGGCTACGAGGTCGCGCGCCGCCTCCGGGCAGCGGCCAATGGCCGGGACCTTCGCCTCATCGCGCTCACCGGGTATGGCCAGCCGGCCGACCGCACCCGGGCGCGCGAGGCGGGCTTCGACGCCCACCTGGTCAAGCCGGTCGACGCCGACCAGCTCGCGCGCCTCCTGACGGGGGCGGCAGCGCGGTCTCGCGATGCCGACTAGGCGCCGCCGGCCGCTCGGATCCCCGAAGACGCGGCAGAAGGCCCAAGAGCAGAGCCGCACGACCGAGGAAACGCTTCGGGAGCGGCAGGAGACCGAGCGCGAATCGGCCGAATCGACGCGCGCCAGCGCCGAGCGGGCCCGCCGGGTGGCCGAGCAGGCGCGAGCGGCCGCCGAGCGCGCTCGAGATGACGCCGAGCAGGCGCGCCGGGCCGCCGAGGCGGCGCGGGAGGCCGCGATCCTGGCGGTCGAGGAGCTGCGCCGCGCGACCGCCGAGCAGTGGAAGGTGAC
>DASYQW010000333.1 GCA_036005065.1 Candidatus Methylomirabilota bacterium
AGGTGCTCTTCTGCGGCGCGACCTGCACGCCGATCCCCGCCGTCCCCTTACTCGCCAACCCCCCGGTGCAGATCAATGCCACGATTCCGGCCAGCCTGCTGACGACGCCGGGGGTCTACGCGGTGAGAGTCTTCAACCCCCCGCCGGGCGGGGGCCTCTCGTTCGACCAGCCCTTCACGGTCCGGGTCCCGGCGCCGCCGCCTCCGGGCTACACGGTCAGCGTGCTGCCCGTCCCGACCGTGGCCGGGCATCCCGAGCACGTGACGCTGGTCGCCCCGGGCGTGGCGGCGGTCACCCTCCAGGACCGGGTCCAGCTCGTGAGCCTGGCGGGCAAGAGCCTCATCGATGCGCCGATCGGCGTCCCGAGCACGGCGGGGTTCCTCGGCGACATCGACGCGGATCCGGCCCGGGGGATCTTCGTGGTGACGGACCCGGCCGGCGACACGGCGTCGGTGGTCGAGGTGAACTTCGGGGACCCCGCGGCGAGCGTGATCACCACGGTTCCGGTGGGATACTTCCCCTTCGGAGTCGCGGTGAACCCGACGACCAATCAGGCCGTCGTCACCAACGTCGGCGACCTCACGCTCTCGGTCATCGACCTCGGGACCAAGCAGCTCGTGCGCACCATCCCGCTGGCGGGCGCCACGAACCCGACCTACGTCGCCGTCAATCCGTCCACGAACCTCGCGGTGGTCGTGGACCAAGACTTCGTCGGCGCCAGCAGCGCGATCCTGGTCGACGTCGCGAGCGGTCAGGTCCTGAGGACCTTGCGGGTGGGCGTGGGGGCGACGCTCCCGGCGGTCGATCCCGGGCTCGACGAGGCGCTGGTGGCCAACTCGCTCGATGACTCGCTCGCGCTCATCGACCTCGGCCGGCGCCGGGTCGACCGGACGATCCCCGTGGGACAGCTCCCCCAGGGGGTCGCGATCGACGCCGGAGCCCACCGGGCGATGGTGGCCGACACGACCAGCAACGACATCCTGTTCGTCGACCTCCAGACCTTCGCCCTGGGCGACGTCGTCAAGCTGGGGTCGGGGGGAGCCGAGGCTCCCTTCGACCTCGCCTGGGACGTCGCCGGGAAGGTCGCGATCGCGACCAGTGCCGCCGTCGGGCCGGTCACGCGGAACAACCTGATCCTCATCGATCTCCCCCGCTGACCTCGTCGGCCACCGACGCCGCGACGCTGCTCCTCTGCTCGGCGGCGCTGGAGACGGCCGACGCGTCGGCGCTGACGCGGGCGCTGAGCGCCCCGCTCGATCCCGACGTCCTGGTGGCTGCCCTCCGCCGGCGGCGAGTCGGCCCCCTCGCCTATTCGATCCTCCGCCGCCTCGGCGGGCCACCCGGGTTGCTGGCGTCGCTCGAATCCGACTACTACGGCGCCGCCCGGCGGCATGCCGCGCTCTCGCGTCAGCTCGCCGAACTCCTCGACGCCCTCCGGGCGGCTTCCGTCCCCGTTCTCGTCCTCAAGGGCATGGCGCTGGCCGAGCCCGTCTACGGGAACCCGGCCCTGCGTCCGATGGAGGACATCGACCTGCTCGTCCGGCGCCACGATGTCCCCCGAGCCCGCACGGCGCTCGAGCCGCTGGGATACGCCGCGCCGTACGCCGAGCAGGACCTCGATCGGCGCGCCGCCACGGTGCTGGTGCCGTCGGCGACCCCCTCCGCGCGGGCGGTGGTCGATCTCCACTGGGCACTGGTCGACGCGAAGTCGGGCCCGACGGCAGGCCGCTGGGCCGATGGCGTCTGGGAGCGGGCCCGCGCGGTCACGCTCGGCGGGAGCGCGGCCCGGACGCTGTCGCCCGGCGACGCCGTGATCCACGCGTGCGTTCACCTGGCCGTGAACCACGGGCTCCAGGGGCTGCTCTGGTACTGCGACCTCGCGATGATGGCCAGAGCGTGGCAGGGCGACCTCGACTGGGCGGACCTGGCGGCCCGGGTGGCGGACGCGCGGCTGACGGGCGCCGTCTACGCCGCGCTCGCCGGCGCGCGGTCCACGGTCGGCCTCGACGTCCCCGTCTCCGTGCTGGCCCGCCTGCGCCCGCGCTCAGGGCGCATCGCGCTGCTCGAGCGCTGGCTCCTCCCCCGGATCGCCACGCTCGGCTCGATCCCGTACCAGGACTACCTGGTGCCGCTCTTCCTGCTCGACCGGGGGCGCGACGTCATGTCGCTGGGACTCCGGCGCCTTCGAGGTCGGTGAGGGCCGCCAGGCCCGCGTTCGGATCGTGGAAGAGAGAGACGAGGCCGGCCGCGCGCACCTCCTGTTCGAACTCAGCCGCCGGGAACCGGTGCTCGTAGTGCCCGAGCGCTCTTCCGTGAGGCGCGACGCGGAAGACGTCACCGTACTCCGGGCGCCAGTCCGCGCCGCTGAGCCAGGCGACGAGTTGCGTCAGCCGCATCGGGAGTCGACTCGGCGGGGGCTGGGCCACGAAATAGCTCACCACGATGCGGCCGCCCGGATTCAATGCCGCCGTGACCTTCCGGAGCGTGTCGATCCGGACCCGGGACTGCGGGACGTAGCTGTAGCAGTGGTTGGCGAAGATGACCACATCGAAGCGTGAGGCGAGGGGAAGCGTCTCGATCGCGCCCGTGATGAGCTGGGTGGCCAGCCCACGGTCACTTAAGGTCCGGCGGGCGACCGTGATGGCCCGGGGAGACAGGTCGAGGCCGACCGCCCGATAACCGCTCTCGAGCAGGGCCAGCAACTCCCGTCCAGTCCCGCATCCGACCACCAGAATGTCGTCCTCGCGCTTCACGAGCCGCAGGTAGAGATCCCGCTCCCAGAACGTCAGGCCGGACGCGATGTAGGCCTGGGAGTCATTGGCGTCCGCCTCGTCCCACTCGCTCCGGATGGCCTGACGGAGCTCCTCGAGCCGGACCGTGCCGGCCGCCGCGTAGGAGGGCAGCGCCGCGGCCCGCTCGAGGAGGCGCCCCAGCCGGGAGAGACTCGAGAAGACGGCGTCGCGGAGGAGTCCCACCCGATCAGGCGCCGAGGGGCCCGAGACGCACGGCCGGCGCCGCTCTCATGCCCGCCAGTCCCGGGTCAGGTCCCGCACCGACGCCAGGAGCGCCCCTTCGTCCGCGGTGGCGAGGCGGCCCTGGCGGACGACCGGGGCGCCGTGCACCCACACGTCGGTGATCGCCTGCGGCGAGAGGGCATAGACGACGCTCTTGAGCAGCCGGGTCGGGGGATGGAGCGAGGGGTGGCCGAGGTCGAGCGCCACCAGGTCGGCGAGCTGCCCGGGCGCCACCTCTCCCAGGGGCAGCCCCAGCACCTCGCCGCCACCCGCCGTGCCGAGCCGGAACGCCTCCTCGGCGGTGAACACGGTGCCGTCGAGGTGGGTGACCTTCTGGAGGAGCGCGGCCATCCGCATCTCCTCGAAGACCGACAGCCGGTTGTTCGTGCAGCCTCCGTCGGTGCCGAGCGCCACCGGGATCCCGAGGGCTCGCATCTCGCGGAGCTTGGTGACGCCGTCACCCAGGATCATGTTGGACGACGGGCAATAGGCGACGCGCGCCCCGCGCTCGGCCATCAGGCGAAGCTCGCCCTCGTCGAGCCAGACGCAGTGGACCGCGATCGTGCGCGGGCCGAGAACCCCGAGCGTGTCGAGGTAGCGGACCGGCGTCAGGCCGTGCCGCCGCTCGACCTCGACGCGCTCGGCCCGGTACTCGGCCACGTGAATGTGAAACGGGACCCCCGCCGCCTCGGCGATCTCGGCGCCGGCCCGGATCATCTCGGGGGAGGCGCCGTGGAGGCTGTGCGGGGCGGGCTGCACCGTGACCGTCGAGTCCCCGGCGCAGGCCGCCATCAGCGCGCGGCAGCGGGCCGCCGCGTCGGCCGGCGTCTCGCGGTACTCGGGTGGCGCCCCCGTCCAGTCGTAGAACGCGCGGGCCAGGACCAGCCGGATCCCGACCCGCCGGGCGGCGTGGATCACCGCCTCCGCGTTCGCATTGCCGCCGGCCTGGATGTAGAAGAAGTCCACGACGGTCGTGATCCCGTGCCGGAGCATCTCGGCGAAGGCGAAGGCGGCGCCGATCTCGATCCCCCGCGCGTCGAGCCGCCGCGAGAAGGGGTAGAGCACGCGGTCCCGCCAGCTCATGAAGTCGAGATCGTCGCCGAGCCCCCGCAGGAGCGACTGGAACGAATGAGCGTGGGCGTTGACGCCGCCCGGCAGGAGGACCCTCCCGGGAAGCGCCACGGCGGTGGTCCGGGTCTCGGGGGCCACGGCCGCGCGCGGCCCGGCGGCGGCGATGCGCCCGTCGGCGATCGCAACCGCCCAGTCCGGGTGAAAGGCGCCCCCGCTGTAGCAGAGCTCCGGAACGAGGATCAGCGAGTCAGCGGGAGGCCTCGCGGCCGCCGGGGTCACGTGAGGCCGGGAATCTGGAGCCCGTGACGCCGCGCGGCGGCCACCGCCTCCGGATACCCGGCGTCCGCGTGGCGGACGATGCCGGTCCCGGGGTCGGTCGTCAGCACGCGCTCGAGCCGGGCCGCCGTGGCCGGCGAGCCGTCGGCCACCACGACCATGCCCGCGTGGAGCGCGTAGCCGATGCCCACGCCCCCGCCGTGATGCACGGAGATCCAGTGCGCCCCGGCCACGGCGTTCAGGAGCGCGTTGAGGACCGGCCAGTCGGCGATCGCGTCGGACCCGTCCCGCATCGCCTCGGTCTCCCGGTAGGGCGAAGCGACCGAGCCCGCGTCGAGATGGTCCCGGCCGATCACGATCGGCGCCTTCACGCGGCCCGAAGCCACCAGCTCGTTGAAGATCGCGCCGGCGCGGGCCCGCTCCCCGTAGCCGAGCCAGCAGATCCGCGCGGGCAGACCCTGGTAGGCGACGCGCTCGCCGGCCAGGCGAAGCCAGCGGGTGAGGTGCGGGTCGTCAGAAAAGGCCTCGATGAGCGCCCGGTCGGTGACCGCGATGTCGTCAGGCTCCCCCGAGAGGGCGACCCAGCGGAACGGGCCTTTGCCTTCGCAGAACAGCGGGCGGATGAAGGCCGGGACGAACCCCGGAAAGGCGTAGGCATCATGCACCCCCGCCTGGAAGGCCTCGGTCCGGATGTTGTTCCCGTAGTCGAAGACCACCGCGCCGGCCCGCTGAAAGTCGAGCATCGCCTGGACGTGGATCGCCACCGACGCCCGGGCCCGGCGGAGATATTCCTCGGGATCCCGGGCTCGCAGGTCGCGGGCCGCGTCGACCGAGAGCCCGCGCGGCACGTAGCCCGTGAGGAGGTCGTGGGCGGCGGTCTGGTCGGTGACGATCGGCGGGGTGATTCCGCGACGCACCAGCTCGGGGTAGACGTCGGCCGCGTTCCCGCAGAGCCCGATGGAGCGCGCCTCGCGCCTCATGCAGGCCGCGTCCACTTCCCGGAGCGCGCCGTCGAGGTCATCGACGGCCGTGTCGAGGTAGCGCGTCTTCAGACGCCGCTCGATCCGCTCCGGGTCGACCTCGACGCACAGCGCGACCCCGTCGTTCAGGGTGATGGCCAGGGGCTGGGCGCCGCCCATCCCCCCGAGGCCCGCCGTCAGGACCCATCGGCCCCGGAGCGAGCCGCCGAAGTGCTTCCGGGCGCACGCCCCGAACGTCTCGTAGGTGCCCTGGAGGATGCCCTGGGTCCCGATGTAGATCCACGAGCCCGCGGTCATCTGCCCGTACATCGTGAGCCCCAGGGCCTCGAGCCGCCGGAACTCGTCCCAGGTGGCCCAGGCCGGAACCAGCAGCGCGTTGGCGATGAGGACGCGGGGGGCGTCCTCGGTCGTGCGGAAGATCCCGACGGGTTTGCCCGACTGTACCAGGAGGGTCTCGTCGTCGCCCAGCGTGGTGAGACAGCTGACCAGCCGGTCGAATGCCTCCCAGCTCCGGGCGGCCTTCCCCGCTCCCCCGTAGACGACGAGATCCTCGGGGCGCTCGGCCACCTCGGGGTCGAGGTTGTTCATGAGCATCCGGAGGGCCGCCTCCTGCGGCCAGCTCCGGCACGTCAGGCGGGTTCCCCGGGCAGCCCGGATCGGTCCGCGCGTGGCCATGGGCGCTCCTTCGCGTGCGGGCGCGGGGTCGGTGAGGCGCGGGGCGGGTCGGGCGGCGCGCCGCCCCGGGATCAGCGCCGGCGACGGGCTCCGCCGCGGCCGTTTCCGGCCGGACGACCCGCGAGGCGCTTGATGAACGTGTCGACCGGAATGGCCGCCATCGTCATCATCTGCACCGAGCCCCGCGCGCCGAGCTCCATTGAGACCTTCGCGATGGTCTCGTTGTCCGGCGCCTCCACGACGGTGACGAAGTCATACGGGCCGAGGACGGCGTACTGGGCGAGGACCTTGACGCCCATCCGCCCGACCTCCTCGTTGACCTTCCGGATCGACCCCGGCAGCTTCCGGATGACCTTCCGGCCGGTCTCCGACAGCGTCGACAGCATGATGTAGAGCGCCATCACCGACCCTCCTCTCGGGTGTGCGGAGCCTTATTGTACACCGGGTTGCGTGACCCCGCCATGTGATGAGACCGACCCGCGCGACGGCGATCCGGGAAGGAGTCGGCCTGGCGAGCCTGGTGAGCGCGTCCCTTGACAGGGATTCGACCCGCGTCCCAAGATAGCGCGACCGCTCCCTGAGGAGGGAACGCGTGGCGTCGACCGGCGGACGAACGGGCAGGTGGCCGGGCGGTGGCGAGCGAGGCGTGGGCCTCGTCGAGATCGCCATCTTGCTGGTCGTGCTCGCGATCGTGGGCTCTGTCCTGTACGCGTACCTCGGCTCGACGCAGAAGACGCTCGAGACGATCCAGAAGGAGCGCCCGCTCTCCCAGGCACGGCTCACGGCCGACCGCGCCACCCTGGCGGCCATCCGCAGCTCGCTCCAGATCTATTACGCCCAGAACGGGCAGTGGCCGGCGAGCAAGGATGCCGTGGCAGCGCTGCTGAGCCCGCCGCCGAACTTCCAGTGCGACGGGAACGACTACACCTACGATCCCGGCAGCGGGCAGGTCGGCCTCATGATCGACGACTCCTCCCGCTGCTAGGAGCCTGTCGGAGTAACCCCGGCGCCGACCACCGAGCGCGTGGTGCATCGAGGAGTGCTCCGAGCGGCGGCTTCGCCGCCGCAACCCCTCCTGGGGGAGGTTTGGGAGGGGGCCGTCGAGGCCCCCTCCCATCTACTAGACAATGGGAGGGGGCCTCCGCGGCCCCCTCCCAGACCCACCCCCAAGAGTCGGTTGCGCGGGCAAAGCCCGCGCTCGGAGCGGAACACCAACCGTGGACGGTTGGGCGAGCCGTTGCGCCTGGTTACCCCGACAGGCTCCTAGGGCCCTCGGAGCGGGGCTCCGCCACCGGTCGGGTAACCGCGTGGCGCGTGGTCAACCTTGCAGCCTCCTAGAGACCGGGGAGGCTCCCCAGTCCGAGCGCCGCCAGGCGCTCCCGCGTGGGGAGGCCGTTCGCGTCCCAGCCGCGGAGCGCGTAGTAGGCGTCGAGCATCGTGTCGAGCTCGTCCGGCGGGCAGTACATGCCGGCCGACGGGCCCTCCGGGATCGGCTCGTGCATCACCTTCCAGGGCAGCACGTCGTCCGGGCGCCGGACGCCTTCCCGCACGTTGAACAGCCGCTCGACGTTGACGATCCGCTCACCCACCCGCTCGAGCTCCGCCCCGTCCATGTCCCAGCCCGTCACGGCCGAGACCAGACCGGCGTAGGTCTCGTTGACGAACAGCCCGAAGCCCCGCTCCGAGGTGAAGCGGCACATGACCAGGCTGTCGTCGACGGCGGTGAAGTGCTGGCTCGCGATGGCGAAGGCCGGCTTGTCCGCCGTCGAGCGGCGGTCGAAGCCCGGGGCGTACTGGGGGGTCGGCCGCGTGTCGTGATGGCTCCCGCCGCGCGTCGCGGTCGCGTATCCGATCGACATGCCCTTGAGGGCCCGCGCCGAGTGGGCCGGCAGCTCGAGGCCCTTGACCGCGTAGATGAGGCGCTCGGCGTCCCGGCCGATCTCGGCCGCCAGGCGCCGGGACCCTTCGGCCAGACGGGCGCCGAAGCCCTCCCGGCGGGCCGTCTGCTCGATGAGCCGGATCATCCCGGCGTGATCGCCCCAGCCGAAGGGGACCCCCACCTCCTCGGGCCGTAGGAGCCCGCGCTCCAGGCACTCGGCGACGAAGGCGAGCGTCACCCCCATCGAGATGGAATCGAGCCCGAGGAGATCGCACAGGATGTTGGCCTGGATGAGGCTCGGCGCGTTGGTGTTCCCGAGCATGGAGCCGAAGGCGAAGAGCGTCTCGTACTCCGGCATCTTCCCGCGGACGCCGCCGTAGCCCGGCACGCCCTCGGGGACGGCGAACTGCTTGCCGCAGGCCACCGGGCACTTGAGGCACGTCGTGTCCCGGTCGTGGTAGTGCTCCTTGAGCGACCGGCCGTCGATGACGTCCGCCTGGGCGAAGACCTCGTGCTTCAGGTTGAAGGCGCCCAGCCCGCCGAGGGCGTTGATCGGGCCGGTGAGGAACGGGGTCCCGTAGATGGAGAGGTTGGCCGTGCCCTTCTTCATCGGCTCCCGCGTCTCGTCGATGAGCCGCTTGAGCCGCGGCGCATCCGCGACGGCCGTCTTCCGGCTGCCGGCCACGCCGATCGCCTTCAGGTTCTTGGCGCCGCAGACGGCGCCGATCCCCCCGCGCCCGGCGACGCCCTCGCGGTTCTTCCAGTAGTGGGCGAGGCAGGCGTACCGGACCCGGTTCTCCCCGGCCGGGCCGATGGCGAGCGCGTCGGTCTCGGCGCCCTCGGCCGCCTGGATCGCCTCGACCGTCTCCCGCGTGGTCCGCCCCCAGAGCGGGCGGGCATCCCGGAGCGTGGCGCCGCCTTCGCCGATCACGAGGTAGACGGGGTGCGGCGCGCGGCCGGTGATGAGCACCGCGTCGAATCCGGTGCGCTTCAGGGTCGCCGGGAAGCGACCCCCGAAGGTCGAGTCGAAGAACAGGCCCGTGAGCGGGGACTTGGTGGCGATGCAGGCCCGGCTGTTCCCCGGCACCAGGGTGTCGGTGATCGGCCCCACGGCGAGCGCGATCGCGTTGGCCGGGTCGGACGGGTCGACGCCGGCCGGCACCGCCTCCCACAGGAGGCGCGCGGCCAGGCCGTTCCCGCCCAGGAAGGCGCGCGCGGTCCCCTCTTCGAGGACGCGAATGTCGCTCGCCCCCGTAGTCAGATCGACGTGGAGGATGCGGCCTCCGTAACCCGTCATCGTGCTGGCCTCCCGTCCTGCTCGCCTTCGAAGACTAACCCACAGGAAGGCTCTTGACAATCCAACCGCACACTGTTACGAGATGCTTACCAGTTTGACCGTCGTACCGACCCCCCCTAACGTCCGAAACCCGCATGGAGGACGAACGACGATGGCGGAGCAACCCAATCGCCGCGATTTCCTGAAGAGCCTGGGCGTGACCATGGGCGGGGCCGCGGTGGGCGCGGCGGCTGCGCCGGTCGCCGGCCCCACGCTGGCCCAGGCCCAGACCCAGACCCCGCCCAAGGGCAACATCCCCGACAAGCCGTTCAAGGTCGGGCACATGACCTTCTTCACGGGCCCGGCGGCCGTCCTCGGGGAGCCCTCCTACAAGGGGCTGATGCTGGCCGTCGACGAGATCAACGCGCACGGTGGTTTCCTGGGCAAGCGCAAGATCGAGGTGCTCAAGGCCGACGAGGCGGCCGGCACCGATTCGAACGTCAAGGAAATGCGCCGGATGAAGCTGTCGGAGCAGATCGACCTCTTCACCGGCGTCATCTCCAGCGGCAACACGCCGGCCCTCGGCCCGGTGGCGGAGGAGCTGAAGCTCCTGACCATCTTCGTCGACGGCTGCACCGACTTCCTGTTCGACAAGGCGGTGCCCAACCCTCACTACATCTTCCGGATCACCAACATCCAGTCGGCCGACGGCGTGACCTGCGCGGTGGCTATCGCGCAGACCTGGCCTCAGGCTCGGAAGATCGCCCACATCCACCCCGACTACTCGTACGGCCGGAATGCCTTCGACCACCTCAACATCGCGATGAAGAAGCTCATGGGGAACGTCGAGGTGGTCTCGGAGGGGTGGCCGAAGCTCGGGACGACCGACTTCACCTCCCACATCACCAAGGCGATCTCGGCCAAGCCGGACCTGCTGGTCTCCTCGGTCTGGGGCGGCGACTACGTCGCGATGTACAAGCAGGCCCTCCGGTACGACCTCTTCAAGAAGATGAAGTTCGCCAGCACGATCGCCTTCGGCGTCGCGCCCCACGCGATCGGCAAGGACCATCCGGAGGGGGTCATCGCCGGCGTCCACTCGAACTACTATTTCACCTACCCGCCCGGGAACCGGTGGCCGGCCAACACCGAGTTCGTCAAGAAGTACTTCGAGAAGTGGAAGGAGTATCCGAATTTCCAGTCGGAGGGCTCCTACGTCACCATGTACATGCTGAAGAACGCCATCGAGCGGGCCAACAAGCTGGCCGGCGGCTGGCCCGAGGATGACGCCATCGTCAGCCAGCTGGAAAACCTGGGCATGGCCGGCCCGGCCGGCTACATCTACTTCCGGCCCGACAATCACCAGGCGTACAAGGACGCGGTGACCGGGTTCAGCAAGAACCTGCCGGAGTATCCGTTCCAGGTTCTCGACCCGAACCGCATGATCACCATTCCGATCCGGAACATCACGGCGCCCCCGGGCTGGCCGAAGGGGGAGCCCACGTCGACCTACACCTGGATCGAGCAGACCTGGCCCAAGGTTTCCTAGACGGGTCTGTCTGAGAGCGGCCGGCGGGTTCGGCAGGGCGTGGGACGAGCCTTGCCGAACCCGCCGGCGCCTCGTCCTGTGCGACTCCTCCCGGCTGGTCTGCTCGCCTGGTGTGTGCTCGCGGCCGGCTCCGCCGAGGCCGGACACGAGCTCCCGTTCTATCCGTCGTACTACCCTCAGGAGATCCGCCTCGAGGCCGTCGATCCCGGGGCGGCGCCGGCCGAACTCGAGAAGGGCGCCCTCCACGCCTACGTCGGCCGCGATCCCCTGGCCGGGGGCGCGCTGCCGGCCAGCCTTCGGTCCGTCGAGTCTCTCGGGTCCTACGTCGTCGTCCGCTTCAACGGCGCCGCCAGCGCGTGGCGAGACCGCGAGGCCCGCTGCGCCGCTGCCTCCCGGGTGGTCGCCGGGGCGCCGGCCACGACGGCCTACGTGTTCCACCCGTACCCGGTGACCCCTTTCCACGCGGACTACCTCCACCATGCCGACCTGGCGGGCGCGGCGACGAAGGCCCGGGCGCCCCGCGCGGGGTCGGCGCCGGCCGCTCCACCGATCCGATGGCGAGCCGCCGGGCAGCCCGCCGCGGCCGAGTGGGACGCCGCCGTCGAGGAGCTCGAGCTGGATGACCTCCTGGCACCCTACCGGATGAGCCTCAACGGATGGCTCGGTCCCCCCTGGCTCAAGGAAGGGTGGTTTCACGCCTATCTCCTCCACGCCGGGACCCTCACCGACGACGTCGCTCGGCGCGCCGTCGAGGGCATCTATCGGCGTCTTCAGACCGGCGCTCACGACAGCCCGCGCGAGCGGCTCAATCTGGAGCGGCGGCTCGTGTCGCTCCTCGGCGCCGGCTGCGAGCGCGTCGTCGTCGGCTATACGGTCAGGCGCGAGCTCTTCAACGCCGAGTTCTCGGACGGTGTCGAGAACGTCGCCCACGACGCGCACAGCGGGCTCAGCTCCCCGATCTTCCTCCGGACGGTCAAGCTGAAGGATTTTCCCTGGAACGGCTGGCTGCGGCTCGGGATCGCGACCCGGCCCGCCGCCGCCTGGAATCCCGTCGGCGGCTTCACCGACGCGGCTGGTCGGCTGGTCTGGTTCGCGGTCGGCGACCCGGCTTTCTTCCCGGCGCCGCAGAGCGCGACCTGGATCGGCAACCGGGTCACCACGGCGTCGGTCAGCCCTGGAACGCCCGCCGGGATGGAGGTTCCCAGGGACGCGCTGCTCCCGGAGCCGGGCACGGGGCTCCTCCGCGAGGTCGGCGCCGGGCAACGCGCCCGGGTGAAGATCGTGTACACGGTGCTGACCTCCGCGTTCCACGACGGCACCCCCATGGCGGTCGCCGACGTGCTCTACCCGTTCAGCCTCGCGGCGCGCTGGGGTGTGAAGCGTCCGGCGGGCGGGAGCGAGTACGACCCCGTGATCGACGCCGGCACGGCCCGCCTCCGGGAGTGGCTGGCCGGCTTCCGGGTGGTCCGGGTCGACTCGAGCGTCCGGGAGTTCGGCGAGGTCAAGTTCGTGTACGTCGTCCACACCATCGAGGTCTACGGGAACGACCCGGGGGCCGATCCCCAGCAGGTCGCCTCGGTGGCGCCGCCCTGGAGCCCGGTGCCCTGGCACGTCCTCGCCCTCATGGAGGAGGCCGTCCGGCGGGGCGTCGGCGCGTTCTCCCAAGACGAGGCGACGCGCCGGGGCGTCGTGTGGCTCGACCTCGTCCGGGACCAGAAGGTCAAGGACGCGCTGGCGTCCCTGGTCGATGACTTCGCGCGGCAGGGCCACGTCCCCCCTACCCTCCGGGGAATCGTGAGCGCGGCGGATGCCCGGGAGCGCTGGGTCTCGCTCCAGCGCTTCTACCGGACGCGGCGGCACTTCCTGGTCACCAACGGCCCCTACCAGCTGGAGAGCTGGTCGCCGGCGGGCGCGGTGCTCTCGGTCTTCCGCGACTTCACGTATCCGCTGGGAGTCGGCTCCTATGACCGCTACGCGATTCCGCTCCGCGCCTACGCCGCGAAGGTCGACGCGCAGGGCCAGCGCGTGGAGATCCACGCGGACGTGGAGGTCGCGCAGAAGTTCCAGCGCGACCTCCGCATCGTCCGCGAGCCGCTGCGGACCCAGACCACGGGCGGCGAGACGCCGGTCTGCCGGTACGTGGTGGTCGGCCCGGCGGGCGAGATCCTGGTCGCGGGGACCGCGCCCTATGCGGGGCGGGGCGTCTTCGCCGTCGATCTCGGCGGGCTGCCGAGGCCGGGGCCCTACACGCTGGCCGTCGCGCTGTACCTCGGAGACAACTACGTGAGCCCGGAGGTCCGCGTGCTCCCCTACCAGCCGGGGGGCCCCTCCTGACATGGACATCCTCGTCATCCATCTCTTCAACTCGCTGCTCTACGCGTCCATCCTGTTCCTCATCGCCGGAGGGCTGAGCCTCATCTACGGCGTGATGCGGATCGTCAACCTCGCCCACGGCAACCTCTACGCGTTCGGCGCCTACGTGACGGCGTGGGCGGTGGGCCGGGCCCTCGGCAGTGTCCCGGACGCTCTCCTCTACGTGCTGCTGCCCGCCGGCGCCCTGGCCGCCGCCGCGCTCGGCGCCGTCCTCGAGCCTACCCTCCTCCGGCCGCTCTACCGGCGGGCGGAGGAGTACCAGCTGCTCATCACGTTCGGCCTGCTCCTCATCCTCGAGGACCTCATGCGGCTCATCTGGGGGCCCTATCCCCTGGCCGCCAGTGCCCTGTTCGAGGCACCCGGGAGCCTCGCCATCGGCGACAACATCTACCCGACCTACAACCTGATCGTCATCGTGGTCGGGGGCATCGCCGCCGCGGCCCTGTGGGCGTTCGTCTACAAGACCAAGTTCGGCGTCATCCTGCGGGCTACCTCCCAGAACATGCGGATGGCCGCGGCGCTCGGGGTAAACGTGAACCGCGTCTACGTCCAGGCCTTCACCCTGGGCTGCTTCATGGCCGGCCTGGGGGGCGCCATCGTCGTGCCCCAGCAAGGCGCCGTGCTGGGCATGGGGGTCGACGCGCTCGTGCTGGCCTTCGTGGTGGTCGTCATCGGCGGGCTCGGCAGCCTCGAGGGGGCCCTGCTGGGGGCGCTCATGGTCGGGATCGTGCGCGAGTTCGGGATCTCTTTCTTCCCGGAGGTCGAGCTGGCGGTCCTCTACCTGATGGCGGCCATGGTCCTGCTGGTCCGGCCGGCCGGGCTCTTCGGCCGCGCATGAGCGGCCCGGGCCGATACCCGTCGCGCCGGGGCGTCCTCGGTCGTCGGCGGCCCTCAACGTATGCGGCATACGCCTCGGGCCGCCTCCTCCCTGCGTCCTACCGGCGCTCGGGTCTCGGCCCGGTCCCAGCGAAAGGCGCTCGGTACGTTGACCGTCGCCGAGACCCGCGCATGAGCGGCCCGGGCCGATACCCGTCGCGCCGGGTCGTTCGCGAGCGCCGCGCATGAGAACCGTGTCCCCTCGGCGCTTCTCCCTGGTGGCGGCGCCCGTGCTGCTGGCGCTGGCGCTGCTGCCTCTCGGCGTCGCGCCGTACCAGACCGTGCTCCTCTCCTACGGGCTCATCCTCGCGATCGCCGCGCTCGGCTTCAACCTGCTGCTCGGCTACACCGGTCTTCTCTCCTTCGGCCATTCCGCGTATTTCGGCATCGGCGCCTACGCCGTCGCCTTCATGGTCAAGTACCTCAGGCTCACGTCGATGGAGGCCTTCGCGGTGGGCGGCATGCTGGCCGCGGGAGTCCTGGCCGCGCTGCTCGGGATTCCCTGCGTCCGCTACACGCGGATCTTCTTCGGCATCCTGACGCTCGCGCTGTCCCAGGTGCTCTGGAGCCTCGCGTTCAAGTTCTTCTGGGTCACCGGCGGGACCGATGGCTTGCGGGTCCCCACCCCGACCCTGCTGGGCGGTCTGATCGAGCTCGGCAAGACCGGAGACAAGCTGGACTTCCTGGCCTATCGGTATTACTACTACGTGCTCGCCATCTTCGTCGTCTGCGCCGCCGTCATGTGGGTCATCGTGCATTCGCCCTTCGGCAAGGCGCTCCAGGCGATCCGCGACAACGAGACGCGGGCCGAGTTCGTCGGCATCCAGGTCCGGCGCTACCGCTGGCTGGCATTCCTCGTCTCCGGCGCCTATACCGGGCTGGCAGGCGCGCTGTGGGTCCCGCTCAACGGGCTCACCACCCCGGACATCCTGCACTGGACGTTCTCGGGGAAGATCGTGTTCTTCACCGTGCTGGGAGGCTTCCAGACCTTCGTGGGGCCGATCGTCGGCGCGGTCGTCTACAACTACCTGGAGACCTACGCGGTGGGCCACACCGTATACTGGCAGATGGTGCTGGGGGTGGTGCTCGTCGTCCTGGTTCTGGCCCTGCCGGCGGGCATCGTCGGCACCGCGAACCGGCTGATCCTGAGATGGCGGTCCGCCTGAGTCCCGTGAGCCTGCTGGAGACCAAGCGTCTGACGAAGTACTTCGGCGAAACCCGCGCCGCGGACGGCGTGGACTTCGTGGTCACCCAGGGAGAGCTGCTCGCCCTCATCGGCTCGAACGGCGCCGGGAAGACGACGCTCGTAAACCTCATCAGCGGCCTGCTGCGACCCGACGGCGGAAGCATCGTCTTCCAGGGCACCGACGTCACCCAGCAGTCCGTCCACGAGCGGATCGCGGAGGGAATCGCCCGCAGCTTCCAGCTCGTCAACCTCTTCGACCAGCTCACCACGCTCGACAACGTGGCGCTCTCCGTCTTCGCCCGGGAGGGCAAGACGCGCCGCCTGTTCACCCTCGCCGATCACGATGCCGCCGTCCGTCAAGAGGCGATGGAGGTGCTCCAGCAGTTCGGCCTCGAGGCCAGAGCCGGGGCGGTGGCGGGCGGACTCTCGCAGGGGGAGCGCAAGCTGCTGGACGTGGCGGTGGCCTACGCGCTCCGGCCGAAGCTCCTGTTCCTCGACGAGCCGACCAGCGGCGTGAGCACCCGCGAGAAAGCTCCCATCATGGACATCATCACCGGCGTCGTCCGGTCCGGGCGGATCACGGCCGTGATCATCGAGCACGACATGGACGTCGTCTTCAGGTACTCGGACCGCATCGTGGTGATGCACCAGGGGACGATCCTGGCCGACGGCACGCCCGGCGAGATCCGTCGGAACGAGCAGGTCAGCATGACCCTGCTCGGCACCCACGCCGCCACCTGACGGCCCGGCCGAGCGATGGCCACCTCTGGGCGTCCGGCGGTACTGGAGCTCGACCGGATCGAGACCTACCGGGGTGCGGCCCACGTTCTCCGGGCCGTCTCGCTGGCTGTGAACGACGGCGAAGCGGTGTGCCTGGTCGGTCGCAACGGGGCCGGCAAGACGACGACCATCGAGAGCATCATGGGGCTCTTGCCGGTCCGGTCGGGCCGCGTCACCCTGCGGGGGCAGGACATCAGCCGCCTCCCCACCCACCGGCGGGCGCGGCTCGGCATCGGGTACGCGCCCGAAGATGCCGGCATCTTCCCCGACCTGACCGTCGAGGAGAACTTCGAGATCAGCCACTGGTTGGCCGACGCCACCCGGACCGCCTCTCCCGAGGACTCGGATCAGAAGATCTACGCCCTCTTCCCCGAGGTGCGGCAGTTCCGCCAGCGACGGGGGCTCCACCTGAGCGGCGGCCAGAAAAAGATGGTGGCGATCGCGCGGGCCCTGACCCTTTCGCCGTCGATCCTGCTCCTCGACGAGCCCTTCGAGGGCCTGGCGCCGGTCGTCGTGAGCCGCTTCGTCGAGGCCGTCAAGGGGATCAAGGACCTGGGGATCTCGCTCTTGATCGCCGAGTCCAATCTGGTGACGGCCGGCCGGATCGCGGACCGTCTCTATGCGATCGACCGCGGCGAGATCATCTTCGAGGGATCGCCACGGAGCGCCTTCGAGAACGCGGAGGTGATGAAGACGATCCGCGGCTGACCTCAATCGGAGGGGGTGTCGGAACACCCCCTCCGAGACCTCCCCCCGAGGATCGTTGCGGCGGCAAAGCCGCCGCTCGGAGCGGACCAGGCGGTGGCGGGCGACCGGATGTGAGCGCGAGCACCGCCCTCCGGGACCTTTTCACGGGCGCTGAGTCAGGGGGACCGATCCCTCCGCGTCGCGCTCGGTGCCGATCAGCCAGCCGAAGTAGAGGACGCCCAGCGTCATGGCGACCAGGACCGTGACGGTCGCCGCTCGGGACAGGTCGGCGAGCAGCTTGAGCGTGCCGCTGGTAAGGCCGACGAACGCGAGCCCCACCACCGGGATGACCGGAGCCCCGCAGCCGACCACGCTGCAGGGTCCCGTCGAAAGCCCCAGGACGCTGGTCAACGCCCCCACCGTCCCGCCGTGCCGGCTCAGCCGTACGCCCCAGCCCGTCCGCCGGAGCCGGTCCCGCCGGTAGAACCAGAGCGCGAAGTAGGCGCCCACGATCAGCGACATGAACACGAACCGTGCGAGGTCGCTGACGTCCACCGCGAAGCCCCACTCCGGCGCTCCGTACGGGCTGTCAGCGGAAAACCAGAACACGGCGAGCCGCGGTAAGAAGTCGAGCTTCTTCTCGAGCGGGACGGCCGGCGAGATCAGGTATTCGGGAAGCTTCGACAGCCACGGATTGAACGTGAAGAAGTCCCAGGGCTTGCGGGCCACGGAAAGCACGAGCAGCGGCAAGAAGACGTCGAGGACGAACACGGCCGACGCGACCGCGGCGAACGTCTTCGGTCTGGCCCGGATGGCGGTGGCGATGCCGCCCAGCGCGCGGACGACCCCGATCCGGATCCCGTGGAGCACCGGTCGACCTCACCTCCTCACCGGAGTATGCTAGCTCTCGGACCGACCGCGCGCACAGTCTAGCCTAACCGCCACGCTCCTGGTAGTCCGCTCCGAGCGGCGGTGGCCCGGAGATTTGCAAACCGCGGCGTCGCCGAGGAGGGCCTTCATGCCGATCCGCATCACTCGCGTCTACACCCGCACCGGCGATCGAGGCGAGACGGCGCTGGTGGGGGGCAAGCGCGTGCCCAAGGACGCGCTTCGGATCGAAGCCTACGGCACGATCGACGAGCTCAACGCGGTGGTCGGTCTGGCGCGCACCTTCAACGAGGAGCGTCTCGCAGAGGGGGACGCCCATCGCTGGCTCGACGACCTCCTGCGGCGGCTCCAGAACCAGCTCTTCGACCTGGGAAGCGAGCTGGCCACCCCCGAGGACGCGGCGTACGAGGGGATGTACCGGATCGGCGAGGCCGACATCCGCGAGCTGGAGCGCTTGATCGACGAGTGCCAGAAGGAGCTCCAGCCCTTGAAGTCCTTCGTCCTGCCCGGCGGCGGGCGCGTCGGGGCCTTCCTCCATCAGGCCCGAACCGTCTGCCGCCGTGCCGAGCGCGAAATCCTGCGGCTGTCCCGCGTCGAGCCCATCGGGGAGTGGCCGCTCAGGTACAGTAACCGCCTGAGCGACCTCCTGTTCGTCCTCTCCCGCTGGGTGGCCCGGCGGCTCGGGGAGAAGGAGTACCTGTGGGAGCGAGGGCTGGAGTCCCACCGGCGATCACGCCGGTAAGCCCCTCCTTACCCTCTCCCCTCACCCTACCCTCCCCCAGCGGGGGTATATCACAGATCAGCCCGGGCGACTGAGGGCCCGGGCGACGGCCGCGCGCACCCCCTCGATCTCGAACGGCTTCGCCACCACCCAGTCGGCGCCCTTGGCCCGGGCCTCGCCCAGCTCGATCTGGTCTCCCCAGCCGGTGACGAGCACGACCGGGGTGCCGGGCCTCTCTTGCTTGACGAGCCGCGCCACTTCCCACCCCGATACGGCCGGCATGGCGAGGTCCGTGAAGACGAGGTCGAACGGCTCCTCGTGGAAGCGGACCAGGCCGGAGCGCGCGTCGGCGCAGGCGGTGACGACGTGGCCTTGTCCGAGCAGCATCTCCACCAGCACCTGCCGGACCCGTTCCTCGTCGTCGATGACGAGGACCCGAGCGCCATGCTGCGGCCTCGGCGGAGGCGGCTTCGCGAGGCCCGCCGGGATCTCGCCGGCCACCGGCAGGCGGATCGTGAACGCGCTGCCCTGGCCCGGCTCGCTCTCGACCTCGATACTGCCGCCGTGCCGCGTGATGATCCCGTACGCCACGCTGAGGCCGAGCCCGGTCCCCTTCTCGGCCTTGGTCGTGAAGAACGGGTCGAAGACGCGCTGCCGTACTTCCGTCGTCATCCCCGGCCCGGTGTCCGTCACCACGCAATACGCCTCGTCGCCGTGGACCCCGGTCCGGAAGGTGATCCGCCCGCCCTCGGGCATGGCGTCCAGAGCGTTGAAGAGCAGATTCGTCAGGACCTCGCGGAGCTCCGAGGGGTCGCCGGCCACCGGCGAGACGGGGGCCGCCTCGACCCGGAGGTCGTAGGCCACTCCCTGGGCCTGCGCCGCGTCCATCCACCGCGACCGGGTGACCTCGAGCACCTCGTCCACCAGCTGATTGAGGTTGACCGACTGGAACGGCCGGGCCCGTCGCATCCGCGTGAACTCCTGGATGCGCCGGACCGTCCGCGCCCCATCCATGGCCGCCGTCTCGATGATCTCGAGCTGCCGCCGCTGGGCCGGGTCCTCGGTCTGGCTGAGGAGGAGCTGGGCGCGGCCCATGACCGCCGCCAGGATGTTGTTGAAGTCGTGGGCCACGCCGGCCGCCATCTCGCCGAGGGCCCGCAGCTTCTCGCTCAGGATCAGCTGGTTCTGGGTCGCCGCCAGCTCCGCATAGGCCCGGGTCCGCTCCTCGTAGAGTCGGGCGCTCCGGATGGCCAGGGCGGCCAGGCCGGCGATGTTCAGGAGGAGCCGCTCGTCGGCCTCGGTGAACGGGCGGACCGCGTTCCGGAGCGCCAGGACGCCCAGAGGCTGGTCGCCCGCGATCATCGGCACCCCCAGCCAGTGCGGCAATCGGAGCGAGGTCGGGACGGGCGTGACGCCCTCGGCACGGCAGGCGGCGGCGTAGTCACTCGTCCGAATGGGCTGGCGGCGCTCGACCACGCGGCTCATGAGACCCACGCCCAGTGGATAGCGCCGGATCGGGTTCCCGTCGGGCACGTTGTCGACCATCCGGAGGCCCACCTCGAACTCGCCCCGGGCCTCGTCGAAGAAGAGGAGCACCATGTTCCCGGCGTCGAGGACGCGGCCCACCTGCTGGTGAATGGCCTGGACGAGCCGCGCGATGTCGAGCTGGCCGGTGACCGCCCGGGACAGCTCGTGGAGCACCGACAGCTCCTCCAGCCGTCGCTGATTCTCCAGGAAGAGCTCGGCGTTCGCCACCGCCACGCCAGCCTGGCTGCCCATGGCCTCGATGAGGGCCAGCTCCCGATCCGAGAACGCGCGCGCCTCTTGCCACCAGACGGCGATGAAGGCCCCGATGACCCGATCCTTGGCGACGATGGGCGCGAAGAGCTGGGTGCGGTGCGGCACGATGGCCTTGAAGGAGTCCGGAATGCGGGGGTCCTCGGGGACGTTGGTCGAGACCAGGGCGCGCCGCGAGGCCGTGCCTTCGGCATAGAAGGCGTTCTCCGCGGGCCGGATCCGGTACTCGCGGATCTCCGCCAGAATCCGCGGCGGGACGCGGTAACCCGACAGCGGCTCGAGGTCGCCGGTGGCGGGATTGGCCAGCCACACGCCGACCGAGTCGGCCCGGGTCGTGCGCGCCACCTGGCGGAGGAAGTGGCGGAGAAGCGACTGGAGGTCGAGCGTCGAGGACAGCACGCGGGTCAGGGACAGCAGCGTCTCGGTCTCCGCCAGCTTCTCTTGGGTCTGCCGGACGAGATCGGCGTTCTCCAGGGCGAGCCCCACCTGGGCGGCGACGCCCTCGATCAGGCGGACTTCGCCGGCGGTGAAGCGCCGGCCGGGCGTCCACCAGACGAGGAAGAGGCCTCCGACGATGTCACCCCGCACCAGCGTCGGGGCGAAGAGCACCGCACGGGGCTGAGCGGCGGTCAGGAAGCCCGAATCCACGCCCGGATCGTGCACGTAGTCGGCGGTCCACACCGGTCGGCCGGTGGCGAACGCCTGCCGCAGGAGCTCGAACCGGGCGAGCGGAAACGGGGAGGTCAGAAACTGCCGGATCAGCTCCTTGGGCACGCGATAGCCGGCGACCGGGACCAGATTCTCCTTGCGGGCGTCCAGGAAGTAGGCGCCGACCATGTCGGCCCCGAAGGCCCGGGCCACGGCCCGCGCGACCTGGCGCATGGCCTCCTGAACGGGCTGGTTCAGAGAAAGGATCTGCCCGACGGCCAGCAGCGTCTCCGTCTCCTTGAGGCGCCGTCCCGTCTCGCCGAAGAGCCGCGCGTTCTCCAGGGCCAGCGCGGCCTGGTCCGCGAAGGTCTGGGCCAGCCGGGTCTCGTCCTCGCTGAAGACGCGACCCGCCCGGTCGGCGACGGCCAGCGCGCCGATCACCTGGTTCTTGACGACGAGCGGGACCGAGAGCACCGCGCGATACGACGCCCGCTCGACGCGGGACCGCGTCTCCGCCGTCAAGCTGAACCGGGGATCGATCAGGGCGTCGGTGGTGACCACCGGGCGCCGCTCGCGCACCGCGAGTCCGGACACGCCGGTGCCCCGCGGCAGGACCATGCCTCGGGCGACCGTCGGGCGGCCTTCTTCGGCGATGGCCAGCGCCACCAGGTCCTCCGACTCCGGCTCCAGCCGATAGAGCGTCGAGGCCTGCACGCCCAACAGCGCGCGCACGCTCTCCGCGATTCGCTGGCCCACCTCGGCCGGATCGAGCGACTGCGAGACCAGGCGGCCGAGGTCGGCCAGGGTCTCGGCTGCCCGCCGGCGCTGCTCGGTCTGCGCGAAGAGGCGCGCGTTTTGCGCCGCGATGGCCGCCTGCTCGGCCAGACGCCGCAGGATCGTCTCGTCCCAGTCGGTGAAGGGGCGCGGCGAGCGGTTATCCACGAACAGGAGCCCTTCCACGCGATCGCCGAACTTGATCGGGACGGCCATGGACGCCACGATCTCCTCGCCCTGAATCGTGGCCAGGTAGTCCTTGCTGATCCGCGGATCCCGCGCGTAGTTGTCGGTCCGGAAGGGCTGGCCGGTGAGGAGCACCTGGCCGCCGAGCCCTTTGCCCGGCTCGACGGCGTAGGGCTGGTGGCCCCGATAGCGGGTTCCCGCCCAGTACCGGAACACCATCACGCCCGAATCCGGGTCACGGAGGGCGATGTGCGCCATGTCGCTTCCGCACGCCGCGCGCGCGCCTTCGACCACCCGCTCCAGGACCGTGTCGAGGTCCAAGGACGCGTTGAGCGCCTGGGACAGCTCGGCGAAGATCTCCGCCTCCTGCCGTCGCCGTTCGGCCTCGCCATAGAGCCGGGCATTCTCGACGGCCAGGCCGGCCTGACGACCGATCCCATCCACGAGGCGGAGCTCCTCGCCCGAGAGCTCGTGCGTCTCTCCCCACCAGACGGCCAGGAGCCCGCCGATGGGCGCCCCCTTCACCACCATGGGCACGAACGCGAGCGACCGCGGGCGGAACCGATCGAGCGTCTCCCGGTCGATCCGGGGGTCGGCCCCGGCGTGGGTCGAGCTGACCGGCCGCGCCGAGCGCCACCCCTCTTCGAAGAAGAGGTGGCTCTTGAGAGGAATCGGAAACTCCCGCAGCCTGTCGAGCAAGGGTTTCGGGACGTGGTAGCCGGCCGTGGGGCGGAGACAGCTCTCGTCCGGGTCGGCCAGGAACGCGCCGACCATGTCCGCCCCGATGGCCCGCGCCGTCTCCCGAGCCACGCGGCGGAGCGCCTCGGTCAGATCCAGCGTGGTGCTGAGGGCCTGGCTGACGGTCAGGAGGGTCTGGGTCTCCCGGAGCCGGACCGACAGCTCCCGGACCAGATCCACGTGCGGCACGACTTCGGGATCGCTCGACCCGCTCGGCACTCGGCCTCCCCTCGGCCCCGTCGGGGCCCCGGTGATCCTCGATTATGACACAGCCCCGGGGCCGCCCCGAGAACTTGGCAAGCCCGCGCGCCTAAAGGATTTCCGTAAGGGTCAGCGCGCGGCTGGCGGCAGGGGTGGCCCCCGGGACGGCGTCACGCATATAATCCCCGAGAGGCGTCCGGTGACCCAGGTGCTCCCCAGCCCATCCGAGCAGGGCCAGCTCAGGGCCCTCCTCGACACCATCAAGCGCATCACGGCGCTCACGCCGCCCGAGGTGCTCCTCGGCACCATCGCGGACGCCGCCGCTCGGCTCCTGGGCTTCGAGACCGGGGGCTTCCGGCTGGTCGAGGGCGACGAGCTCGTGATCGCGGGCCAGTGGGGCGACCCGGCCATGCTGCGGCCCCGCATCAAGATCGGCGAGAGCCTCACCGGCCGGGTGGCACTGACCGGCGAGGCGATGGTCGTCACGGACCTGCCGAACGACCCTCGCCTCGACCCGCTCCACCAGGAGGCCGACCGCCGCCACGGCTACCGGATGTACATCGGCGTGCCGCTTCGAATCGGCTCGCGGGTCACCGGGGTCCTCGCGCTCCGCTCCCGGGCTCAGCGCGCGATCAGCGCCGATGAGCTGGCGGTCGTCCAGGCCTTCGCCGATCACGCGGCCATCGCCCTGGAGAACGCGCGGCTCTACGCCGTCGCCCAGCACCAGCGGCAGCGGGCCGAAGCGCTCACGGAGATCGCCGGGGACGTGTCGGCGGCGCTCGACCGGAACACCGTGCTCCAGCGCGTGGTCGAGCACGCGCGCCGGCTCTGCCGGGCCGACCTCGTCACGCTGGCGCTCTACGAGCCGGGCGGAACCGAGGCAGCGGTCGTCGCCAAGACGGGGCACCTGACGGACGTCTACGACCGGATGGTCTTCCGCCCGGGGCTCGGGCTGGGTGGGGCAGTGCTGGCGACGCGCGTGCCCGTCACGTCGGCCGACCGCCTGACCGACCCACGCTGGGACCCCGACGAGGCGGCCCGGGTCGAAGGGCTCCGCTCGACGGCGGCGGTGCCGATCCTGGCCGGCGCGACGCTGCTCGGCGTCCTCTGGGTTCACCGGCGGACCGTCGAGCCATTCGAGCCGGCCGACGTCAGCACCATCGAGGCGCTGGCTCGCCATGCCGCCATCGCCATCCAGAACGCCGCGCTCTATGAGACGGCGCAGGCGCGGGCGGCCGAGGTGCAGGTGCTTCGGCGCATCGGACTCACCCTCTCCCGCTCGCTCGACCTGCCACGCGTCCTCCAGGACATCGTGGAGGCAGCCCGAGCCGGGACGGGAAGCGACGCCGCCTTCTGCGCCCTGGTGGATCCCACCGCGCTCAACGTCGAGACCGTCGCCTCGACGGGGGCCCTCACCACCTTGTTTGCCCGGTATCGCATCCAGCCCGGGCAAGGCATCGGTGGCTGGTTCCTCCTCCACAAGCGCCCCTTTCGGACCGAGGACTACCTGGCCGATCCCCGGTTCGTCCACGCGTTCGACGACGCCGCCCGGGCCGAGCGCATCGTCGCCAATCTGGGGGTGCCCATCCTGAACCAGGACCAGGTGATCGGCCTGTTGTGGGTCGTCAACCGGACGCGGCAGCCCTTCACCGAGCGGGATGAGGCCTTCCTGACCGGACTGGGGGATCACGCCGCCGTGGCCATCATGAACGCGCGGGCCCACGCCGAGCGCCAGCGCGCCCTGGAGGAGCTCCAGGCGTCTCAGGACCGGCTCGTCAAGACCGAGCGCCTTCGCGCGCTCGGCGAGATGGCCAGCGGCGTCGCCCACGACTTCAACAATCTCCTGGCGGTGATCCTCGGCCGCGTCCAGCTCCTGCTCATGCGCGCCGATGACCCGGAGCTCCGGCGCGGGCTCTCCATGATCGAGCGGGCCGCCACCGACGCCGCCCAGACGGTCCGCCGCATCCAGGAGTTCACCCGCACCCGGCAGACGCGGCCGTTCGGGCCGGTCGACCTCGCGCACGTCGTGCGCGAGGCGCTGGAGCTGACCAAGGGGCGCTGGAAGGACGAAGCCCAGGTGCGCGGCGTGACGTACGCGGTCGTCATGGAGCTCGGCGCCGTCCCCGCGGTGGCGGGCCAGGCGGCGGAGTTGCGCGAGGTCGTCATCAATCTCGTCCTCAACGCCGTCGACGCCATGCCGGACGGCGGGACGATCCACGTGAGCGTTCACGCCGAGAACGGAAGCGTGGTGACGCGGGTCCGCGACTCCGGGCACGGCATGACCCCCGAAGTCCGGGCCCGAGTGTTCGAGCCCTTCTTCACGACCAAGGGCCCGCGCAGCACCGGCCTCGGGCTCGCGGTCGCCTACGGGATCATCCAGCGCCACGGAGGCCGGATCGAGGTCGAGAGCACGGCGGGGTCCGGAGCCGCCTTCACCATCACGTTGCCCGTCCGGGCCCGGCGCCCGCCCGACTCCCGGGGGGCCGAGACGACGGCGCCAGCGCCACCCGCCCGGCCCGCCCGCGTCCTCGTCGTCGACGACGAGCCGCCGGTGCGCGAGCTCATCGTGGACGTCCTCCGCTCGGCCGGCCACGTCCCGCTGGCCGCCGAGGACGGAGCGGCCGGCCTCGCGCTGGCCGCCGACGGGACGCTCGATCTGGCGCTCATCGACCTGGGGTTGCCCGGGTTATCCGGCTGGGACGTGGCCGCCCGTCTCCGGGCCGCCTCCCCCGAGCTTCCGCTGGTTCTCATCACTGGCTGGGGCGATCAGCTCGACCCGGCCGCGCTCGAGCGGAGCGGCGTCTGCCAGGTCATCGCCAAGCCGTTTCAGGCTGAGCAGATCCTGCGAATCGTCGCGGAGCGGACGGGTCGCGCCGCGGCGAAGGGCGGAAGCAGCTAGATGTGTGGCGGAGTGACCCGGCGCCGGCCACCGAGCGGGCGGTGCATCGGGGAGTGCTCAGAGCGGCGGCTTGGCCGCCGCCACGACGGGGGGCCTCGGGGGGTCTTCCGAGACCCCCCCGAATGAATCCCGCTACTCGAAGCGGCGCGGGGCGTTCTGCGGCGTGACGAGCTCCGGCAGCGACTCCTGGTACCGCTGCACGTCCTCGGTGGTCAGGCCAAACCACTCGGGGGCGAGGCTCGCCAGCAGATAGAAGGGCCGCACCAGCACCCAGTCGAGCACGACCCCGACCGGATGGAGGACGTACGCCGGGGCCCGAAACGGATGGCCGTAAGCCGACGGAAGCGGCTCGTAGGTATCCGGCAGCGCCCGCGGGAAGATCGACCAGGCGCCGTCCTTTTGCGACTTGAGCTGGGCCGCCGAGCAGCCGACCGCCACCAGCGCCGCCAGCAACAGCACCACGAGAACTCTGGCACGCATCGTCGTTCCTCCCCGCCTGCCTCGCCGGCCACCAACCAACGGCGCCGGGCTCGAGCGCTCGGAACCACAGGTAGGAGCCACCACGCCCGGCTACCGTAGCATGGCCTTTCCGGGACCCCCAAGAGTTTTCGCGTGGGCAGATGCCCCGACCGCGGTGGAACTTGGCAGTGACGGCGGTTCGCGGTAGACTAAGCATCCTCGGGCCTTGGGACTCTGGCAGGGGGGAGGGCCGGCCGGCGTGGGTGAGCCGACTGAAGACCGCTCGTTTCTGGGCTGGTTGTCTCGCTTCTGGACCGGGTCGCCGCCCGGCCCCGACGTCGTGACCGCCACCCCGCCCCTACCTGTAGCGGCGGCACCCACCGCGACAGCCGGTCCCGAAGCACCGCCCACCGACCTCACGCACGATCAGACGACCGGCCGTGAGACGACCCTCCGCATCGAGGACATCATACGGGTCCAGGCCGTCACGGCGAGCCTCCTCACGAAGAAGGTCTCGCCGCAGGACCTCTTCCGGCACATCGTGGACGGCGCCGCCGACTGTCTGAACGCCCACGAGGCCTCGCTGATGCTGGTGGAAAGTGACGAGCTGCGTGTCGTCTCGGCCCGCAAGGCGGGCGAGCATATCACGATGCGCATCCAGCGGATCCGGGTCGGGGACGGCGTGGCGGGCTGGGTTGCGCGGGAAGGCCAGCCGCTCCTCCTCAACGAGGGCGACGACTTCTCGCGCTTCGTCAACTTCGCCCCGAAGGGAGGGCGCATCCAGTCGGCACTCTCGGTCCCCCTCCAGGTGGAGGGCCGCGTCGTCGGTGTCCTCAACGCCAACCGCCTGGCCGGCGGCGAGAACTTCACCGACGGGGACCTGGCCGTCCTGCGCCTGTTCGCCGACACCGCGGCGCTGGCGATCGACCAGACGAACCTCCTGCAGACGGTCCAGACGCGCGCGCGCTCGCTGCAGACCCTGCTGTCGGTCACCGACGCCTTCGCCGGCGCGACGGACCCGGCGGCGGCGCTCGTCGGGCTCATGCCCGGTCTGGGCGAGACGTTTCATCCCGCCCAGGCGCTCGCCTTCCTCGGGACAGCGGAGCAGGGCCGCCTGGACGCCGTCGCGGACTGGACGCCCCGGCGGGGACCGGGGGGGCGCGACCGGCTCGGCGGGCTCGGACTCACGCTCACCCCCCAGGTTCTCGAGGCCTTCGAGGGCCGAGAGCCAGCCTGGTTCAAGCGGTTGCCGCTCGACGGCGACCCGGCGCGAGCGGAGTCGCTTCCCGCCCGACTGCTCCTGGTGCCGGTGAGCGGCTCGGAGCTCTCGCGGTGCGCGCTCGTCCTGGGCTGGGAGGACCCGCAGCACGTGCTGCCTTCCGAAGACGTCAACGTGCTCGAAGGGCTAGCCCGGCAGCTCGAGCTGGCGCTGTCGAGTCAGGACCGGGCGGCCGCCGTCGGGGCGCTCGAGGCCGAGATGGCGCAGGCGCGGACGCACCTGATGGAGGCCGAGCGGCTGGCGACCGTCGGCCAGAGCATGGCCGGGGTCGTCCACGACATCAACGCGCCCTTGACCGCGGTGACGGCCTTCGCCCAGCTGATTCAGAAGGAAACGGTGGATGACAAGAGCCGCGAGCGCGCGGGACACATCATCGAGGCGGCGACGCGGGCCCAGCGGCTCGTCCGCGAGCTCCTCAAGATGGCGCGCCCCCAGCCCCCGACGTTGGAGCTGGTCGAGCTTCACCAGCTCCTCCAGGTGGCGATGGACCTCGAGCGGCCCCAGTGCGCCGTCTCCGGCATCAAGCTCGTCTCGGCGTTCGACCCGGCGGTGCCTCAGGTCAAGGCCGACCCCCACCGTCTCGGACAGGTCTTCATCAACCTGCTCGTCAACGCCCGGCAGGCCATGGACGCGGGAGAGAAAGGCAGCGTCATCACCGTCCAGACGCGACGGCTCGAGCGCGCGGTGGAGATCCACGTCATCGACGACGGCCCCGGCATCCCCGCGGCCGTCAAGAGCAAGATCTTCGACTGGTTCTTCACCACCAAGCCGCCGGGCGAGGGCACGGGGCTCGGCCTCGCGGTGTCGCGCGAGATCCTGCTCTCCCACGGCGGGAACCTGCGGGTCGACGACTCCCCGGGCGGCGGCGCCACCTTCATTCTCCTGCTACCCCTCACGGAGGCCCCCGGCGCGCCGGCCCGGTAGTCCGTCCGACGGCGCCTCCGGTCGCCCCTGGTGCACCGACCCGAATTCCGGGTGCGGCGACCTGAGCCGGGGCCTCTCCCCTGTGAGCGGCCGGGGGCCTGCCGACCCTGAACCCCTCGTCAGATCAGGCGCGAAGAGTGCCCCGGGTCCGCATGCTGTGGCGAGGCACCCTTCTTGCTCCGCCTCCCGCGTCATGCGCCCGGCGGAGCCCCGACGGCCCGGCCAGGCGGGGCGGCCGCGACGGCGTCCCTGGGCGGCCCTGGTAACCCTCCTCGTCCTCTTCCTGGCACTCACTGGACACATGCGCCGCACCGTCATCCAGCCCGCGGCCGATGCCGGCCCGGACGGCCCGGTGAAAGTGATCGCCCAGGTGCTGGTAGAGCGCGAAGGTCAGGTCGTCAAGCGCGGATCGGCGGTGATCGTCGCCGCCCGCGAAGAGTACGGAGAGGCGGTCTGCTACCTCCTGACCGTGGGACACGTCTTGGACGGCCGCCAGGCCTCGGACTCGGTCCAGGTGCTCCTGCCCGACGGAAATGACTGGCGCCCGGTGCGGGGCGAGGCGATCCAGCAGGTAGACGCCGGCGAACGCGACCTGGCGGTGCTGCGCGCCATCGCGACGTGCCGGCCGGCGCGGATCGGCGTGGGTCCCGAACGCGATGGCGACGTGTGGCTCGCCGGCTTCCCCGGCGAGGGGCAGGTTCGCGTCTGGCCCGGGCACGCGCGCGAGGCGTCCTGGTTCGGCACCCTCCGATGGATCGTCGAGGGAACGGTCACCGAGGGCGCGAGCGGCGGCGGCGTGTTCGACGCCCAGACCGGGCGCCTCCTCGGCCTCATCCAGGGTTACTGGACGGCGCGCCTCGTCATGCCCGGCGGCGCGATCGCGGGTGTGGCGCGGATCGGCACCGCGGCCGTGATCCCCATCACCCGCGTCCGCGCGCTTCTCGAGGAATGGGGGTTCGAAGACCTCCTGGACAGTGCTCGATAGCCGTCAGCCGGCCAATCCGCGGGAGCGGCGGAGGAGCCGCGTGAGGTAACCCTCGAGCTCAGCCAGCACCGCGCGTTTCGCCGTCACCGCCATCGCTTCGACCGGTTCTGCGCCTCCCCGCCGATGGACCAGCAGGGTGCCCGAAAACTCCTCGGCCCGCTCGTCGACCGCAGCCAGCTGCCGGATGCCGAGAATCTCCCACTCGCCGATGTGCTCCGTCATGCGCCCTCCCGCTCCGGTGTGGTCGGGATGCCATGCCCGGGCCCAGTGTAGCGCGGCCGGCGCCGGAGGGCCGGTCATCCCGGCGGGCCGAGGAGGTGGAGCGGTCTCGCCGGTGTGGTGACGCGGAGCACCTCGTCGAGGGTGGTGAGCCCGGCCGCCACCTTGCGGATCCCGTCGTCGTAGAGCGTCTGCAGGCCAGCCGCGCGCACCGCCGCGTGAAAGCGCGTCCCCCCGGCTTCCCGGGCGAGCAGTGCCCGCGTCTCGTCGTCGAGCGCGAGCAGCTCGTAGATCCCCGTGCGACCGCGGTAGCCGGTGTGTCGACAGGCCGAACAGCCGCGACCCCGGACGAGGGCACCCGCCGCCTCGCGGAGCCGAGGCACCTCGGCCAGCAGGGCCGACGGAACGACCGCCGGGACCCGGCAGCTCGGGCAGACGAGGCGCACGAGCCGCTGACTGATGACGCCGATGGTCGAGGCGGCCACCAGATAAGGATCGATACCGAGGTTCACCACGCGGAGGATGGCGCTCGCCGCGTCGTTGGTGTGCATCGTGCTCAGCAGGAGGTGACCCGTCAGCGAGGCACGGAACGCGACCTCGGCCGTCTCGCCGTCACGGATCTCGCCGACCATGATGATGTCCGGGTCCTGCCGGAGGATCGCCCGGAGGGCTTCGGCGAAGGTGAGACCCGCCCGCTCGTTGATCTGAATCTGGGTGATCCCGGGGATCTCGTATTCGACCGGGTCCTCCACCGAGATGATGTTGAGGTGCTCGGCCCGCACCCGGTGGATACACGCCCGCAGCGTCGTGGTCTTCCCGCAGCCGGTGGGCCCCGTCACCAGGAGCATCCCGTGGGAATGCGCGAGCATCTTGTCGACCAGCGTGAGCTGATCGACGCTCAGCCCGAGGTGCTCGAGAGCCAGGAGCCCTCGTCCCGGCTCGAACAGCCGGAGTACCACCTTCTCGCCGTGGCGGCACGGCAGGGTCGAGACCCGAAGGTCGGCGTCGACGGTTCCGGTCCGGATCCGGATGTGGCCGTCCTGTGGCACGCGCCGCTCTGCGATGTCCAGGCTGGCCATGACCTTGATCCGGGACACCACCGCCGTGTGGAGCGCCCGGGGAATCTCGCGCACCTTGACGAGGAAGCCATCCATGCGGGTCCGGACGAGGAGGCGGTCGCGTTCCGGCTCGAGGTGGATGTCGCTGGCGCCGTCGGCCAGCGCCTGCCGGATCAGGTCATCGACCAGCCGGATGATCGGCTCCACGACTTCGGCGCTCCGCCCCCGCGCCGGGCTGCCCGCGCTCCCGCCGTTCTGGGCGGAGGGGCGGGTCGGTATCGCGAGCGGTTCCTTCATGGTCGTCGGTGCCGATCCCATGCACAGGGAGTACCAGGCCCCTCCGGCCGGCGAGGCGCGATTCGCGCGGGGTTGTGAGCCGGCGGCGACGCGGGCGCGCGCGGCCCGGTACAGGTCGTCGACGAATTCGTCCGGGGGCCGTGGTCGGGTACAATGCGCGGGATGGAGTCGCGAGACGAGCCGGTCGACGCGGAGAGCCCCTCGCGAGGGTGGACGACCGACACCCGCCGGGCCGGACGCGACTGGATCGAGTCGCTCGCCGTGTACCTCGAGCGACGGCTCATCATCGTCTTCCTCTTCGGCTTCGCCAGCGGCCTGCCGCTGCTCCTCACCCTCTCCACCCTGTCGATCTGGCTCACCGAGCAGGGCGTGAGCCTCACCGCCATCGGCCTCTTTGCCATGGTCGGCACCCCCTACACCCTCAAGTTTCTCTGGGCCCCCATGATCGATCGGGCGCCGATCCCCGGCCTGACCGCCTGGCTCGGCCGGCGCCGCTCCTGGCTCCTCGCCATTCAGGCGTGCCTGATCCTGGCCATCCTCGCCCTCGGCGCCACGCGTCCGGGTCAGGCGCCCTTCTGGACCGCACTCTGGGCCCTGGTGGTGGCCTTCTTCTCGGCCAGCCAGGACATCGTCATCGACGCCTACCGGATCGAGAGCGTGCGGGAGCACGAGCAGGGCGCGGCGGCGGCCATGACCCAGTTCGGGTATCGCATCGGCATGCTGGCGAGCGGGGCGGGAGCCCTGTACCTGGCCGAGTCCGTCTCCTGGTTCGGGGTCTACGCCGTCATGGCCGCCCTCATGCTGGTCGGCGTCGCCACGACCGTCGCGAGCCCCGAGCCGCTCGTCGGCGCGCCGACCGGCCCCCCGGGGGGCGGCGCGCTGGCGCGGGTCCGGGAGGCGGTCATCGAGCCCTTCGCGGAGTTCATCCGGCGGAGCGGCCTCAAGGTCGCCGGGCTGGTCCTCGCCTTCATCCTGCTCTACAAGTTCGGGGACGCCTTCGCCGGCGTCATGGCCAACCCCTTCTACGTGAAGATCGGCTTCACCAAGGCGGAGATCGCCGGCGTCACCAAGATCTTCGGGCTCGCGGCCACGCTGGCCGGCGTGTTCCTGGGCGGGGTGGTGGTCACCCGCTACGGGGTGATGCCGGCCTTGCTCGGCTGCGGGGTCCTCCAGATGCTGTCCAACCTCATGTTCGTCGTGCAGGCCATGATGGGGCACGACGTCTCCACGCTCATGCTGACCATCGGCCTCGAGAACCTCACGGGCGGCATGGGCTCGGCCGCGTTCGTGGCCTACCTGTCGCTCTTGTGCAACGTCGCGTATACGGCGACCCAGTACGCGCTCTTCTCCTCCTTCATGGCGGTCGGGCGGACCCTTCTCTCGTCGACGAGCGGCTGGGTCGCCGACCATGTGGACTGGGTGTCCTTCTTTCTCATCTCGACGGTCCTGGCCGTGCCGGGACTCCTCATCCTCGGGTGGATGATGCGGCGCTTTCCGACGGCCGGCCGACCGGCGACGCTCCGACCGTAAGTGCCGGCGTCCCCGCGAATCCGACCGGGCGAGGCGCTCGGCGTCGGCTTCGAGGGCACGACGCTCCCCGCCGACGTGGTAGCACTGGCCGAGACATCCGGCCTCGCCGCCGTGATCCTGTTCGCCCGGAACTGCCCCTCGCTGGACACGGTCCTCGCCCTCACCGCCGCCGGCCGAGCCCTCGGCCCGGACGTCCTCGTGCTCGTGGATCACGAGGGCGGACGCGTGCACCGGCTGCCGCCGCCGTTCACCCGGTTTCCGCCCGCCGCCGCCGTCGGGCGCGCGAAAGACCCGGCTCTCGCCGGCGCGGTCGCGCGCGCCATGGCGCGTGAGCTCCGGGCGGCCGGGTTCGACTCCGGCCTCACCCCGGTCCTCGATTGCCTGACCGACCCCGGCAACACCGTGATCGGCGACCGCGCATTCGCCGCCGACCCCGAGACCGTCGCCGCCTGTGGAGTGGCCTTCATCACCGCGGCGCTCGAGGAGGGGCTGATTCCCGTCGCCAAGCACTTCCCCGGGCACGGCCGCACCGCCGTCGACTCGCACCTGGCCTTGCCCCAGATCGACGCCCCCGCCGCGATGGTCGAGCAGGTCGAGCTGCTGCCCTTTCGCCGGGCGATCGCCGCCGGCTGTCTCGGCGTGATGGTCGCCCACATCCGCTATCCGGCCCTGGACGCCGACTGGCCCGCGTCCCTCTCGCACGCGGTGATCGGAGGACTTCTGCGCGGGCGGCTCGGCTTCACGGGCCTGGTCGTGAGCGACGACCTCGAGATGCAGGCGGTCGCCCAGACCTGGGGAGTGGGGGCCGCCGCCGTGCGGTTCGTCGAGGCCGGCGGCGACCTGGCGCTCGTCTGCCGTGATGCCACGAGCCGCGGCGAGGCGCTCGGCGCGCTCGAGGCAGCCCTGGCCGCCGGCCGCCTCTCCCTCGACGCGGCTCGCCGGCGGCGGGCGGCGCTCCGTGCGCTCGCGTCGGCGCGGCCGACCCCGGACGTCGGCGTCATCGGGTGCGCGGAGCACCGCGAGCTCGCCGCCGAAGTGGCCCGCCGCGGCGGCGCGTAGGCGCCGTCGCAACTCTTGCGAGGAGGGCTTGACAGGGCCGGCGCGTGCAGTAGTATGAGCTGTTTCGAGTCGGTACGGCCGCCGAGAGAGCCGGGGATACCGCCGCGGAGACGGCGCCCACTCGTCGGCGGCTCCCGCAGGTTCCGCCGCCCTGACCCCTCGGTTGGCGCGTGCCCCGGTTGGGGAGCCTCGGACACGACCCTGGCGGGCCCGGTCCGGCCGCATTACCGAGGGGGCCGATCGGGAGGGCCCGGATGTCCCTCCGGTGGGGGTGCCGCAAGATTCGGGCCCACGATATGGGGTCCGAATTTTCCTCATCGTTTTTGCTTGGTTCTTAGTACGTTACAGCACGTCCGGTTTTTCAAGCAGTTACGGCGGGCGTGCGCCCTGAAGGGGTCGCCCGACAGCACCCCGGGGTCGGGAGGACGAGATGCGACGGGTCGTGATCACCGGGATGGGTGTCGTGTCTCCGATCGGGATCGGCGTCGACGCGTTCTGGAGTTCCCTGAGCCAAGGTGTGAGCGGCATCGGGCGCATCACCCGGTTCGATCCGTCCGCCTTTCCCTCCCAGATCGCCGGCGAGGTGCGCGGCTTCGACCCCCTCGCCTATCTGCCCCGCCGCGACGTCGTCCGCACGGACGCCTTCGTCCACTATGCGCTGGCGGCGGCCAATGAGGCGATCGCGGACGCGAAGCTCGACGTCGAGGGCCAGACCGACCGGGTCGGCGTCTCGATCGGAACCGGGATGGGCGGCGTGCCGTGGCTCATCCGGACGCACGACACGCTCCGCGAGGAGGGCCCCCAGGCGATCAGCGCGTACGCCTTGCCGGGGCTCCTCCCGAACATGGCGGCCGGTTGGGTTTCGATGCGCACCGGGGCCCGGGGGCCGATCGCCGCCGCCGCGACCGCCTGTGCGGCGGGGAACCACGCGATCGGCGACGCGTTCCGCATGATCCAGCGCGGGGAAGCCGACGCGATGCTGGCGGGGGGGACCGACGCCCTCATCCACCCGCTCGTCGTCGGCGGCTTCTGCGCGGTGCGGGCCCTGTCGACGGCGAACGCCGAGCCGGCGCGGGCCAGCCGGCCCTTCGATCGAGAGCGTGACGGCTTCGTGCTGGCCGAGGGGGCCGGGATCCTCGTGCTGGAGACGCTCGATTCCGCGCGCGCGCGCCGCGCCCACATCCACGGCGAGCTCGTCGGGTACGGGTTGAGCGGCGACGCGCACCACCCGACGGCTCCGTCCAGCGACGGGCCGGCGCGGGGGATGCGGCTCGCCCTCGCCGACGCCGGGCTCGGGCCCGAAGACATCGACTACATCAACGCTCACGGCACCTCGACGCCCCACAACGACGTCAACGAGACCCGCGCGATCAAGCAAGTCTTCGGCACTCATGCCCGCCGGGTGGCGATCAGCTCCACCAAGTCCATGACCGGACACCTGATCGGCGCCGCGGGAGCGATCGAGGCGATCGCCACCACGCTCGCCCTCGAGCGGAACCTGATCCCGCCGACGATCAATTACCGGACACCGGACCCGGAGTGCGATCTCGACTACGTGCCGAACGAGGCCCGGGCCTCCGTGGTGCGGGCCGCCCTCTCCAACTCGTTTGCGTTCGGCGGGATCAACGCGGTCCTCGTCTTCCGGAAGGCCGACTTCGACTGATCCCGCCATGGACATCCCCGACCTCGAGCCCCGCATCAAGCACATCCTCACCAACCGACTCGGCATCGCGCCCGAAGATCTCCGGCGCGACGCGAACCTGGTCGACGACCTGGGGGTGGACTCGCTGGACGCCGTCGAGCTGGTGATCGCCATCGAGCGGGAGTTCAGGGTCACGACGAGTGACGACCAGGTCTCTCAGCTCAAGACGGTGGCCGACATGATCGCGCTCGTCCAACGGCTGGCCGTGGAACAGGAAAGCCGCACTCCGAGCCGAAGCGGGGGGCCCGCCCGCGGGACCGACAAGACGCGGGAGACGCGGAGGCCGGCGTGACTCGCCGGGTCGGGATCACCGGGCTGGGGGCGGTGACGCCGGCGGGGGTCGGCCTGAAGGCGTTCTGGCAGGCCCTTCGGGACGGCGTATCGGGAATCGACACGGCCACGCTCTTCGACCCGAGCCCTTATCCGTGTCGCGTGGCGGCCGAGGTGAAGGACTTCCAGCCTCGCGACTTCATGAGCCCCAAGGCGGCTGTCACCATGGGCCGCTTCGCCCGGTTCGGGGTCGCCGCGGCCCGGATGGCTTACGAGGATGCGGGCCTGGCGGCCGTCCCGGCGGCGCGACGCTTCGCGGTGTGCTTCGGCAGCTCGACCACCGCCGTCGTGGAGCTCCAGCAGAGCTACGAGGAGTTTCTCGAGGACGGCACGCGGAGGCTGTCCCCCTCGATCATGCTGGAGAGCGCCGGCCACGCCGTGACGGCGCATGTCTCGATCGAGCTCGGGCTCCAGGGGCAGACCATGAGCCTGACCTCCGCCTGCTCCACCGGGATCGACGCCGTCCAGTGGGCCTACCAGCAGGTCCGGCACGGCCACGTCCCCGGCGTCGTGGCCGGGGCGACCGACGCGCCGCTGTCCGCCTACACCCAGGCCGCCTTCTGCGCACTCGGAGTGCTGTCGCGGTGGCCCGGCGCGCCCGCCGAGGCGCTCCGGCCATTCGACGCCATGAGCAGCGGCTTGGTCCTCGGCGAGGGGGCCGGCGCCTTCGTTCTCGAGGACCTCGAGCAGGCCGAGGCGCGCGGCGCCCGGGTCTACGCCGAGGTGCTGGGGTTCGGGGCCGCCAGCGAGAGCGTGAACCTCCGGCAGGTGGACCCGGCCGGCGCCGCCCTCCGGGCGGCGATCGAGCGAGCGCTCCGGATGGCGCGGATCGATCCGTCCGAGATCGACTACATCTGCGCCCACGGCAACGGGCTTCCGGACTACGACCGCGCGGAGACGGCCGCCTACCGGGAGGCCTTCGGCCGGCAGGCGTACAACATCCCGATCAGCTCGATCAAGCCGCTGACGGGACAGTCCCTGTCGGCCCCGAGCGCCCTTCAGGTGGTCGCCGCCGGCTTCGCCCTCGAGGAGCAGTTCGCCCCGGCCACCCTGAACCACGACGTTCCCGACCCGGCCTGCGACCTCGACTACGTCCCCCGCCGGGGGCGCCCGGCGCGCGTCAACCACCTGCTCGTCGCCGCCCACGCGATGGGCGGCTCGCACTCCGTGCTCGTCCTCGGACGCGCCGGGGGCCGGTAGATCGCCGATGCCGCTGCTCGGCGTCTTCCTGGTCGTCCTCGTCGAGGTCGGGCTGGCGGTCCTGGTGCTGGCCCGCAATCCGCAGCGGCTGGTGAACCGCTGGTTCGCCGCCTTCGCCGGCGCCGTCGCGCTCTGGGGCGCGCTCAACGGGGTCTTCCGGGTCCTGGCCGAACCTCAGGTCAACCTCGTCATCGCGCGGGGCGTCTTCGCGGCGGCGACGCTGATCCCGGCCACCTTCTTCCGCTTCGTGGCGGCGTTCCCGGGGCTCGCCGCCTCCCGGCTGCCCCTGGCCCAGATCGCGGTGCTGGCCGGCCTGTTCATCTCGGGCCTCGCCTTCTCGCCGTGGATCGTCTCCGACGTCCGCGTGCACGGCGGTGTCGCCCACCCGGTCTACGGGCCGCTCCATCCGGTGTTCGTCCTCTACTTCCTGACCTGCTCGACGTGGGCGCTCGTCTACCTCGCCTGGAAGGCGGCCCGGGCCCGCGGCTTCGTCCGGGCCCAGCTGCAATACCTCCTGCTGGGCAGCGCGCTGGCCCTGGTGGGAGGGGCCGGCACGAACCTGATCCTCCCGGTTCTGTTCCGCGACCACAGCTTCAACCTGTTCGGCCCGTACTTCACGCTCATCTGGCTCGGCTTCACCGCCCACTCGATCATCCGACACCGGCTGATGGACCTCCGCGTGGTGGTCAGCCGCGGCGCCGCGTACACGGTCGGCTGGGCGCTCGTCTCGGGCCTCCTGGTGGTCGGGGCCGTGGTCCTGGACGTGGTGACCCCCTTGAGCCCGACCCTGTCCCCGGTGGGGGCGGTCCTGCTCGGGCTCATCGCCGCGCTCGCCTTCATCGCCCTGGTACCCGCCATGAAGCGGCTGGCCGATCGGTACCTCTATCGGCCGGCCTATGACGCCCGTCAGCTCGTCCGCGACGGGAGCCGGGCCATGGCCACCGTGACGGATCCGGAGAGTGTGGCGTGGGCGATGGCGGAGCTCATCGCCCAGGCGCTGCGGCTCGAGGGTCTCACGATCGTCTTCTGGCACCGCGACCGCGGCGAGTTCGTCCCCGTGCTCCAGCAGCACGTCGACCCGATCGTCCCCCGGCCCGGCGAGGCTCTCACCCAAGCCGCCCCGCTCGTGCGAGAGCTCCGCTCGGGCCCCGGCGCGCTCTTGGCCGAAGACCTCGCCCGCCGGACGCCGACGCCCGAGGTCGCCGCCGTCGCCGACGATCTGACCGCCTGGCACGCCGAGACGGCGGTGCCCGTCCAGAGCGACGGGGAGCTCATCGCCATCGTCCTGGCCGGGCCGAAGCTCTCCGGTGACCCGTTCTTCGGCGAAGACCTCGATCTGCTCGAGACGCTCGCGAGTCAGCTCGCCATCGGGCTCAAGAACGCCCAGCTCTACCACGAGGTCGTCTCGATCAAGGAGTACAACGAGCGTATCCTGGCCCACATGGATTCCGGCGTGATCGCGGTCCGGGAGGACGGGGTCGTGACCACGTTCAACCCGGCCGCTCAGCGGATCACCGGCCTGCCGGCCGCCGAGGTGATCGGCCGGGCGGTGGAGGCGCTCGACCCGGTGCTCCAGGACATTCTCAAGGACAGTCTCGCGGGCCTTCAGGACGCCGAGACCGAGATCACGGTGGCGCATCCCGACGGGCGCCCCCTGCCGCTCCTGACCCACACCTCGGCCCTCCACGACCGGAACGGCCACATCCGCGGCGCGATCGCCGTCTTCAACGATCACTCGCGGCTCAAGGCGCTGGAGGAGGACAAGCGCCGCGCCGACCGGCTGGCCGCCATCGGGGCTCTGGCCACCGGCGTCGCCCACGAGATCCGGAACCCGCTGGTGGCCATCAAGACCTTCGCCGAGCTCCTCCCCGAGCGCGTCGACGACCAGGAGTTCCGGTCCACCTTCGCCAAGGTCGCCGCCAAGGAGGTCCATCGGATCGAGGCGCTCCTCGGCCGGCTGCGGGCCCTGGCGGTGCCGGCGGTGGCCCGGCTCCATCCTCTCGACGTGGCCGTCCCCATCGTCGAAACGCTCGACCTCCTTCGCGGCGAAGCCGACCGCCGCCATGTCCGGGTCGTCACCGACGTGGAGACCGATCTGCCGGCCGTCCTCGGCGAGCCGGATCAGCTCAAGCAGCTCTTCCTGAACCTCTTCCTGAACGGCTTCGAGGCGATGGCGACCGGCGGGACGCTGAGCGTCACGGTGCGGGCCGACCGGGAGCGTCAGGGCCGGGGCATCGTCACGGTGCGCGTCACCGACACCGGCTCCGGGATCCCGCGTGAGGACCTGCCGCGCGTCTTCGAGCCGTTCTTCACGACCAAGACCCACGGCACCGGCCTGGGGCTGGCGATCTGCCGCGGGATTGCCGACGCCCACCGCGCCGCCCTGTGGGCCGAGGCCGGGCTGGGCGGCGTCGGGACGGCCTTCGTGCTCCAGCTCCCGGCGCCGGCCGTGGCGCCCGTCGCCGAGGTGCTCCGATGAGGACGGCGGTCCTCGTGACCCGCGATGGACGGCTGGCCGAGCGGCTCCGGCGGCTCCTCGATGCCCGGCTCGAGCTGGTGCTCGCCGACTCCCTCGGCCAGGCGCTGGAGCGAGGCGCCGCCTTCCCCGTCGACCTCGTGCTGGTGGATTTCGATTCCGGCCTGGTCGACCCGGACATCCTGGCGAACATTCGCGCCCGGCGGGCCGAATCGCTCGTGGTCGCGCTGCTCAGCCCGGGGACTCCCGGCGAGCCGGCCGCCCCGGGGGCCGAGGGCTGCGATCTGGTCGTCCCGACCGACGTCCCGGACGCCATCCTGAGAACGGCCGTCGAGCAGGCCGTCCACTTCCAGCGGCTGGCCCAGGAGGTCGGCTCGCTGCGCCGGGAGCGGACGCGGCTGGAGCCGAGCCCCGCGCCCGTCCCGGTCAACGGCGGGGCGGCCGGGAGCCTGGGGACGGTGCTGAAGGAGATGGGGAAGCTCCTGGCCGCTCATTTCGACCTCGAGCGGATCATCGACTTCTTCCTGGACGCGATCACCGAGCTCGTTCGGCCGGGACGCGCGGCGCTGCTGCTCGAGGATCACGACCACCGCTACCGGGTTCGCGGCCGGCGCGGGCTGGACGCGGCAGTCGCCGATCACCTCCGACTCGACCCCGCCGAAGGGCTGCCGGCGTGGTTCCGGCGGCACGCCCGACCGGCCGTGCGCGTCGAGCTCGAGCGGCAGCCGGAGTGGCTCGAGGCGACGCGCGAGCTGGCCGCCCTGGGGGGCGAGGTGGCGGTGCCGCTCTGGGTGCAGGCCAAGCTGGTAGGGGTCCTGGCCCTCGGCCCCCGGGTGACCGGGCAACCCTACGTCGGCGAGGATCTCGAGCGCCTGTTCACCCTGGCCAGCCAGGTGGCGGTGGCCGTCGAAGACATCTCCCTCTTCAACACCGTTCGCGCCCAGCACAGCTTCATCGAGCAGGTGCTCGCCCACCTCCAGAGCGGCGCGATCACGCTGGACGCGGGCGGCCGGGTGACGCTGTTCAACCGCCGCGCCGAGGAGATCCTGAGCCTTCCCCGGGCCGACGTGCTGGGGCGGGATCTGCGAGCGCTGCCGTCGCCGCTCGGCGATATCCTGTTCGACACGTTCCGGGGCGGCCCCGAGCTGCGGCTTCAGGAGGTCACGCTGCCGCGCCGCCCCACCGGGCTGGAGGTCAGCACGTCGAGGATCCTCGGGCCCACCGGCGTCCCGGCCGGCGCCGTCATGATCTTCGACGATCCCGCGCCGCGGCACCTCCTCCAGCGCGAGCGGCAGGCCACGCAGACGCTGGACCTCCTGAATCGGGTTCTGCTGCGCCTGACCGACGAGATCAAGAACCCGCTGGTGTCGATCTACACGTTCCTCGAGCTGCTGCCCGAGCGGTACGACGATCCGGAGTTCCGGGAACGCTTCTTCTCGGTCGTGGGCCGCGACACCAAGCACCTGATCTCGCTGGTGGACAAGCTCATCATCCTGGCCGGCGAGCGCGAGTACAAGCTCGATTTCTGTGATGTGCGGGAGCTCCTCGACGGCGCGCTCGCTGATTTCGCGCTCCGGCTCGAGCGACCGAGGACATCCCAGGAGGCGAGCCTCTTCCTGCTCGAGGTTCCGGACCGCACCGACCGGTTGACGGCGGTCCTCTCGGCGCCTCCGGCCGAGCTCCTGGTCAAGGCCGATCGAGATCAGCTCGGGAAGGCCTTCGGCTATCTCGTCCGCTTCTTGCTCCATCGGATCGAGCCCGACGGGCGCGTCGCCATCAACGTGCTACCCGACCCGGACGATGCCCGCACGGTCCGCCTGTCGATCCTGGGTAAGCCGGCGGAGCTGACCTCGGCCGACCGGGAGCGTCTCTTCAGCCCGCTGGCCATCGCCTCCGAGCGGCTCCTCGACGTCGGCCCCTCCGTCAGCCAGAAGATCATCGAGGCCCACGGCGGAAGCCTGACGGTGAGCGGCGCCGAGCAGGAGATCCGGTTCATCGTGATGCTGCCCCGGGCCACCCCATGAGCCCCGTGGCCACCGCCGCGCCCGAGCCCCGGGTCATGGTCGTCGACGACGAGGAGGGCCCGCGGGAGGCCATCCGCATGATCCTCAAGCCGCTCTATCAGGTCTACACGGCGGGGAGCGGCGAGGAGGTGCTCAGCTCGCTTCAGACGATTCGGCCCGACGTCATCTTCATGGACGTGAAGATGCCCCGGATCGACGGTGTCCAGCTCCTGGAGCGCGTCAAGGCCCTCGACCCGCTGGTCGAGGTGGTGATGATCACGGCCTACGCCTCCCTCGACACGGTGCAGCGCGCCATGCGCTTCGGGGCCCTGGACTACCTCGTCAAGCCGTTCTCCCCGAAAGAGCTCCAGGAGGCGCTGGACCGGGCCCTGGTCCGGCGGCGGGAGCGGGTGGAGGCGCCGTCGCAGGCCCTGGCCCCGCTCATCGGCCAGATGCGGGACCTCGCGCGGCGCGGGGATCCGGTCGAGGGAGCGGCCGACTTGCCGCGTCTCTTGCGCGCGATGCTGGGCGAGGTCCAGCGCGCCACCGGCGCCATCGCCGCCTCCTTCTTCGGCACCGAGCCGGCGGCGGTCGTCCATTCCGATCTCCCCCCCGAGGTGGCGGAGGCCGTCGCCACCGCCTGGAAGGGCGCGCTGACTCGCGTCCGCGAGCCTCTCTGGCTCCGGCCGGCGACCGACCGCGGGCTCCCCTGGCCGGCCGGGCGGGTCCTCGAGCGCCTCGCCATCGGCGGCATCCTGGTGGTCCCCGTCGCGGACGAGGGCCTCCCGAAGGTCAGCGGTCACCTGGCCCTGTACCTGGCGCGCCCGGCCGCGGGTCCCCCGGACCTCTCCCCGCTCCGCCCGGTCATGGACCTGATGGTCACGGCGATCCGGACGTCGGCGCTGCTCACCACCGCCGCCCGGCAGGCCACCGAGCAGTCGCTGCGGGCGGTCCAGCGCGAGATCCTGCGCCAGATCTCGACGGCGGTCCTCGAGGACCCCGCGCTCGACCGCACCCTGGCCGCGATCACCGAGCAGCTCCAGCACGGCGCCGGCTACGAACGCGTGCAGGTGCTGCTCGAGCCGACCGCCCCCCCCGAGGCCGACCGCCCGGGCCGGGCCGTGTTCCCCCTGGTCGCCCAGGGCCGGCGGCTCGGCCACCTGGTGGTGGAGGCCGCGGGGGGCGCCCGCGACCTGGACCGGAGCGAGCGCGAGCTGCTCCGCATGTTCTCGGAGTCCGTCGCGCTCATCGTGCGGAACGCGAACCTCCATCGCGAGCTCAGCGAGGCCAACACGTTCCTCGAGAATCTCATCGAGTCGGCGGCGGACGCGATCATCGCGCTCGATCCGGAGCGCCGGGTCGTGACCTGGAACCCGTCGGCCGAGCGGCTCTTCGGCCGCGAGCTCGGTGACGTGCGCGGCAAGCCGGTGGCCGATGCGCTCCCGGTCGCCGTGATGACTCAGCTGGCGCCCGCCATGACCAATCCGTCCGCCACCGGGGTGTTCCTCATCCGGACGGGCACCGGCGAGGCCGCCGGCCTCGAGCTGACGGTGACCTGTTCGCCGATCCCGTGGGGCGGACGTGCGGAGGCCGGGTTACTGCTGGTGGCGAAGGATGTGACCGAGCAGCGGCGGTGGGAAGAGCAGATGACGCGCTCGGAGAAGCTCTCGGCGCTGGGGCAGCTCGCCATGGGGATGGCCCACGACTTCAACAACCTCCTCCAGGCCATCCTCGGTCATACCCAGCTCATCGCCAGCGATCCGACCCCGGATCGGCTCGTCAAGGGCCTGACCACGATCGAGCAGGCCGTGCGCGACGGGGTGGAGACCGTCGGTCGGATCAAGCGCTACGCCCGGCGGGAGCGCGAGAGCCAGCCGGAGCTGGTCGACCTCCGGGAGGTGGTGCGGCAGGTCGTCGAGATCGCCCGGCCGCGCTGGTCGCACAGCGGCCTCGCCGGCGCGGCCATCGTCGTCAGCGAGGACCTCCAGCCCGTGCCGCCCGTCCGGGCGCGAGGCGGCGACCTCCGGGAAGTGCTGATGAACCTCGTGCTCAACGCCGCGGACGCCATGCCGCGGGGAGGCACCATCCGACTCGAGACCCGCGGCCAGGGGGACTGGGCCGTCCTGGCGGTCGCCGACACGGGGACGGGGATCCCGGAGGAGTTGCGCCGTCGCATCTTCGAGCCATTCTTCACGACCAAGGACACGGGCACCGGGCTCGGCCTCTCCATCGTGTCGGGGATCATCTCGAGCTACGGGGGCGCCATCGACGTGGAGGCCGGGGCGAGCGGAGGCACGACCTTCACGATTCGGCTGCCCGCGGCCTAGCTTAGCTAAATCGGAGCAAGCGCGGGCGAATTTCGCGGAGTTCCAGGATGTCGCGCTCATCCGTGGCAGCATTCCGTGTCAGGGATTGATTCTCAGGCCGTGAGTACTCTGCCGCTGCTCTCGATCGGCGTGCCGGTCTACAACGGTGAGCGGTATTTGGCCCAAGCTCTCGACTCGGCCCTGGCGCAGGACTACGACAATCTGGAGATCCTGATCTCGGACAACGCATCGACCGATTCGACGGCCGACATCTGCCAGCGATACGCGCGCGCCGACACGCGGGTGCGCTACGCCCGGACCTGCGAGACGAGCTACGTGAAAGTCAACCTAGCCCGGGCCCTCTCGATGGCGCGGGGGAAGTACTTCACCTGGCTTGCACACGACGACATCTTGAACAGCCCCGACTATGGGCGCACGCTAGTGAGTGTCCTCGACGGCGCCCCGGACATCGTCCTGTGTGCGTCGGCGCTCGAGCTGTGGCACGTGGACGACCCCCAGACGCGAACGATTCTGTCGTATCCCGACTTCGCCGTCGACGACTGGCCCACGGCGCGCCAGGCACTCTTTCGCTGGCCCCAGCATGGCTGGGACTCGTTAGTGTTTGGGGTGTTCAGACGCGAGGTCTTACAGGAGGCGGTCGCGGACGATCCGTATCTCAGGCGGCTCCTTCTCCACAAACTTGCGGCCGCCGGACGATTTGTCGTGTTGCCGGCCGCGCTCCGGACGTGCCGCCTCCGGGAGGACTCGACAGCCAGGTTGCTCGTGAGCGACAAGGCCCCATTCGAACTGCTGCGCCAGGGGGTCGAGATCAAATGGCTCCTGTTCAAGACCGCCCTGCGATACCCGGTGCCCTTTGGCGAGCGGGTTCCTCTCATCCTGGAAACTCTCCGCAATTTTCTGGTCAGCCACGTCGCCTGGGCAGAAAGCGCTCGGCACCGACTCCGAAACCTCGATCGGGAACTGAAGATGCTTGCCGCGGCTGCCGTGGAGCGCAAACGGCTTCTCAGCCTGCAGGATCGGGAACTGCGCACACTCGAGGTTGCCGCGCGATCTCTCGGATGGGACGCCGATGAGCCCCTGCGGCCGGAACCCTTCGAGGTAGGCGGCATTCCCCCGGGCGGCCTGCGCTTGAAGCGATCCCTCAATCCATTTCGCCGACCCGACCTGGCGGAGATCGACCTATTGAGGCAGCTTAAGCCGCAGGTGAGCGAGGCGCAACGTATCTGCCGGGACTTACTCACCATGCTTGAATCGCAGGATCATGAGATCAAGCGACGTCGAGACCTTGTCGAAGGCCGTCGGCGAAAAGCCTGATGGCCGCAGACGACGGTGTTGTTTGGTTGACGCACCCAAGCAGGAAATACCGCCCGGCTTAGTGCGTTGTGGAGGATCCGGCGAGGCGGCCGAGGAGACGGGACAGGTCCTCCAGCCGAAACGGCTTGGACAGGATCTCGACGCGGCCCAGGGCGGCGAGGTGAACCGGATCGAGCTGATCGCCCCATCCGGTCACGAACAGGATCGGCACCGCACTCCCGCGCGCCCGCACGGCTTCCGCGAGCTTCCAGCCCGAGTATCCCGGCAGGCTCACGTCCGTCAGCACGAGGTCGTACTCGCCGGTCCGCGCCAGTCGCATCCCTTCCGTCCCGTCCGCCGCCGTGAGGAGGCTGTGCCCCCAGGCCGTCAGTGCCTCCTGGATGACCTCGCGGACTTCCTCCTCGTCCTCGATCAGGAGGACCCGGAGGCGGGGCGCGGGAAGCGACGCGGACTCCACGCGGTCCGTGGGCGGCGCTTCGTCGGCGGCCGGAAGGGTGAGGATGATCGTCGTCCCCTCCCCGAGCCGCGAGTCGATCTCCATGCCCCCGTCATGCCGCCCGATGATGCCGTAGGCCATGGCCAGGCCGAGACCGGAGGACTGAGGCCCCTTGGTCGTGAAGAACGGCTCGAACGCGCGCCGCCGCGCTTCCTCGGTCATGCCGGTTCCCGTGTCGCTCACCCGGACTTCGATCCGACCTCCGACGAGCCGGGTCGATACCCGAAGCTCTCCACCGTCCGGCATCGCATCGAAGGCGTTCAGGAACAGGTTGAGGAATACTTCCCGCAGCTCGGAGGCCTCGGCCAGCACTGGCGGGATGGCCTGGAAGTTCGTGGCGACCCGGTACGTACGGCCGGTCGCCTGCGCCTCGTTCTCCCAGCGCGCCCGGGTGAGCTCGAGCGCGTCGGCGACGAGCTCGTTGATGCGCACGTGGCCCGCGGCCGGGCGGCGGCGGACACGGCTGACCTCCTGGATGCGCCGCACGGTGCTGGCTCCATCCTGGGCGAGCTTCTCGATGATCTCGAGCCCTCGGCGAATCTTCGGGTCCTGGACATCGCGCAGGAGGAGCTGGGCGCGGCCGAGGATCCCGGCCAGCATGTTGTTGAAGTCGTGGGCGATCCCCGACGCCATCTCCCCGAGGGCCCGGAACCGCTCGGACCGGATCTGGCGTTCCTGGGACGCCCGGACGGCCTCCAGGGCTCGCTGGAGGTCGGCGTAGAGCCGGGCGTTCTCGATCGCGATGGCCGCCTGGTCGGCGAAGGATGCCAGGAAGGCGAGGTCGGCCGGGCCGTACTGGCGAGGATGCGTCGTGTTGAACGTCAGGACGCCGAGGATCTCGTCGCGGATCTGGATGGGAAGCCCGAGATAGGTCGTGATCCCGGCTTCGCGGTCGCGGGCGGCGAGGAGGTTGTGGGGGTCCTCCCGCGTATCGGCGATGACCAGCGGCTGACCCGTCCTCGCCACCGTCCCCGAGTAACCCGCCCCGAGCGGCACCTGGAAGCCGGCCGGGACGGCGGCCCCCGACACCGCCCCCGCCCGGAGGACGCCCGCCTCCTCGTCCACGAGCAGGACCGTGACATACGGGGTCCCGGCGATCCGCCCGGCCTCCTCGACGATTCGCTCGAGGATCACTTTGAGGTCGAGCCCCGCCATGACGGAGCGGGTCGCGCGCAGCAGCGCGTCGAGCTCGGCCCCCCGGCGGACCGTGTCCTCGTAGAGCCGGGCATTGACGATGGCGACCGCGGCCAGGTCGCCGAAGGCGAGGAGGAGCTTCTGCTCTTCCTCGGCGAACGCGCGGGGCCGTCGGTAAAACACGGTCAGCACTCCGACCAGCCGGCCCTCGGCCACGCGGAGCGGCACCGCGCCGTAGGCGAAGAGTCCCTCGGTACGCGCCCAGGCCTTGTTCTGGACGCGCGGATCGTCGGCGAAGTTCGGGAGGAAGACCGGCGTGAGCTGCTGGGCGACCCACCCCACCAGGCCTTCCCCGAGGCGCCATCGCTTGACCTTCCGCCAGGCACCGTGCCGGAAGCCGAAATCGGCGCCCACGGTGAGGGTCTCACTCGTGTGGTCGAACACGGAGAGGGTGGCCGCGTCGGCTCCGAGGACGTGGGCGGCACCCTCGACCACGCTGGCGAACACCTGCGAGGCCTCGAGGGAGCCGACGATCGACCGGGTGATGTGGGCGAGCGACTCGAAGGCGCGCGAGCTCCGCATGGCGTCTTCGACCACCTGGGCATGCCGGATGGCTTCCTGGTGACGTCGCTCGGTCAGCCGTCCGAGGACTCGGGCCGTCACCGATCCGACCACCTCGACCCCTGCCGGACAGGCGACCCGCAGGGCTTCCCGCATCTCGGGGCGTTCGGTGGCGTCGACGACCAGATCCACCGGATGGCGAAAGACGTCGAGAGGACCGGTCACGACCGAGATCTCGTGCCGGCGGGCGAGCCGCGCGGCAGGCGCGTCGGGATCCGAGTCGGCCACGACGGCGATGGTGAACCCCGGCTCGCCGAGCAGGCGCTCGAGCAGCTCCAGGCCGTCCCGCTCCGCGCACACGACGGCCACCCGCAACGGCGCCGGCCTCGGTTCGCCGGAGGAAGGGAGCGAGTCCCTGGAGCCACCACCGGCCATGGCGTCCGGATCGTATCAGGGTGCTGCCGAACGCGCAACCAAGGGCGAACTAGCCCTGATCGGCACATACGGCGCCATGCTCAAAGATCCGGGAGCCACGCCGACTCCCCTCTCTCCCTTCCGGCGCCGACCACCGAGCGCATGGTGCATCGGGGAGTGCTCCGAGCGGCGGCTTCGCCGCCGCAACCCCTCCTGGGGGAGGTTTGGGAGGGGGCCATCGAGGCCCCCTCCCATCTACTAGGGGACGTCTTCGGGGCCCTTGTCCTGCCAGGCGCGGACGAAGCCGACGATGCGGTCGCGGTCGAAGCGATCGAACTCGTCGAGCCGCGTCCAGGCCAGCAGCGCGAAGCGGGTCTTGATCCGCCCGTTCGGGCTGACGACCACCTTGACGTGCCCGTACTTGCTCGGCGGAAGGGTCTGGAAGGTCTCCTGGAGCTGGCGGACCACGTCCGGACACGGGGTCGCGCACTTGTAGAGGATCACGATGCCGCCGTGCTCGAGGTTGTGGACGAAG